>NZ_JBMGQR010000062.1:0-25708 GCF_049059935.1 Solicola agrisoli
CCCAGGTATACCTGGGAATCTTCGTCTGCCACGACCGGTCAGTCGCCCTCGACGCCGATCGAGAAGGCCGCGTCGAGGTCGTGCTCGGAGAAGGTCTGGAAGGCGATGTGGGTCTGGGTGGAGACCACGCCGTCGACCTTGTTGAGCCGGTCGGCGACGACGGAGGCGATGTCCTCGTGCCGGCGGACGCGGACCAGGGCGATCAGGTCGATCTGGCCGGTGACGGAGTAGACCTCGCTGACACCCTCGAGCGCGGCGATCGCCTCGCCGACCTCGGGGATGCGGGCGACGTCGGCGTTGACGAACACGATCGCGGTGACCATGCCCGCAGCCTACGCAGTCGCCCCGGCGCGCGTGGGGCGGTGCTCGGTGCGCCAGCCGCCGGAGCGCTGCTGCTCGTCGAACGGCACCAGGGCCGACCGCGACTCCGCGGCCGACTCGAAGCGGGGGAGGAACCGGCTCGCGCCGCCGACCGGGCAGATCCACGGTCCGTCGATCTCGACCAGGCGCAGGCCGTCGAGCTCGAGCCAGCGCAGGATCAGCTCGCTCTCGGCCGCCGACGCCGCGGGCGCGGGGCCCGGGCCGTGCTCGACGGTCTCGGCGCCGGCGCGCAGATCGTCGACCCAGGCGCGGACGTCGACACCGCCGGGGATGGTGCCGCTGGCGGCGAGCCGGCCGTGCCGGACGACGTGCACCTCCCACGAGCCGGTGTCGCCGATGCGCGCGGCGACCACCTCCGCTCGGGTGGTGAGGGCGCTGAGCCGCTGCGTGCGGGCCGCGGCGCCGAGGAAGGCGGCCAGGCGGTCGCGGTGGGCGCCGGCGTCCTCGAAGCGCTCCTGTGCCGACAGGTCGGCCATCTTGGACTCGACGGCCTCGACCACCGCCGACGGGTCGGCCAGGACGCTGGCGCGGACGCGCTCGACCTCGCGGGCGTAGTCGTCGATGCTCGCCGAGCCGTCGCACGGCGACAGGCAGGCCCGCATCTCGGCCAGGACGCACGCCGCGCGGGAGGCGGCCTTCGGCAGGCGTCCGGCGCACTGCCGGATCGAGAAGGCCTCGTGCAGCGCGGCCACGGCGCTCTCGGCCGCCCGACGACGCCCGAACGGCCCGAGGTAGTCGGCGCCGTCGCCGGCCACCTCGCGGACGATGGACAGCCGCGGCCAGGGCTCGCGGGTGATCTTGACCCAGCTGACCTTCTCGGGGAACCGCGACCGGCGGTTGTACGGGGGCTTGTGCAGGCCGATCAGCCGCAGCTCGCGCACCTGCGCCTCCAGCGGCGTGGCGCACACGATGCCCTCGACGCGCACCGCCAGACCCACCATCTCGCCCATGCGGGTGCGGGTCTCGCTCGAGGTGAAGTAGCCCCGGACGCGGGTGCGCAGGCTCTTGGAGGTGCCGATGTAGAGGGGGCGGTCGCGGGCGTCGCGGAAGACGTAGACGCCCGGCGCGTCGGGGAGGTGGTCGCCGAGGTGGCGCTTGCGGCGCTGGGCGGGCGACACCCGCGAGCTGAACGTGCCCAGCTCCTCGAGGGTGTGGACACCGACGGGGCCGAGCCGCTCGAGCAGCCCGTGCAGGACGTCGACGGTGGCGCGGGCGTCGTCGAGGGCGCGGTGCGTGGGGGTGGTGGTGGCCCGGAAGTGGGCGGCGAGGGTGCCGAGCTTGCAGTTGCGGACCTCTCCGGCGTGCAGGACGCGTCGGGCGAGCACGGCGGTGTCGAGCGTCTCGAACCCGGGCCACGGCTGGCCGGTCTGGGCGCAGAAGTGCTTGAGGAAGCCGACGTCGAACGGCGCGTTGTGCGCGACGACCACGCACCCGCGCGCGAACTCCAGAAACGCCGGGAGCGCCGAGGTGATGCGGGGCGCGCCGGCCACCATCGCGTCGGTGATGCCGGTGAGCACCGCGATGAAGGCGGGGATCTGCGACTGCGGGTTGACGAGGGTCTGGAACTCGCCGAGCACCTCGCCGCCGCGCACCTTGACGGCGCCGATCTCGGTGATCATCGACCCCTTGGCGGCCGAGCCGCCGGTGGTCTCGAGGTCGACGATGCAGAAGGTGACGTCGCGCAGCGGCCGACCGAGCTCGTCGAACGACGCCTGCACGCCCTGCACCCCCCGTACCGCCTGCACCGGCCGGACCGCCGTCGTCTGCTCCATGTCCGGAAACCTAGGTCGGCGCGCCGACAGAACCGTGACGTAGCGGCCCGCGTGTCGGATCGACCGGTTCTGTCGGAGGCCGTCCCTAGCGTCGTCCTCGTCCGACCCTTCCCCGCGGTGCACGCCGCCGGACACCGACCCGAGGAGACACCATGTTCGAGCCCACCTCGCACGACCCCGTCACCGTCGACTGCGACAGCTGCCTGGTGCGCGGCCCCCGCGCCTGCGGCGACTGCGTCGTCAGCGTCCTGCTCGGCGGCCCGCCCGACGGCGTCCACCTCGACCCGCAGGAGCAGGACGCCCTGGCGGCCCTCGCGTCGGTGGGCCTGGTGCCCCCGCTGCGCCTCGTCACGGCGGTCGACGGCGGGTCCGAGCCGGGCTGGGCCTCGGCCTGAGCCGAGGCCGCCAGGTGGTGGACCTCGCGTTGATCGCCCGCGCGCAGGCACCTACGATGGGCGCTTCGGTGCTCGTGGCAGTCGTCCCGGAGGACGGCGCGGGCACCGCGTCGATGTCGAGGAGATCCCAGGAACGTGCGCACCGGTCGCTTGCCCCTGCCGAAGAACGTCGCCTCCCGAGCCATCGCGGTGGTCGCCTGCCTCGCGGCGGGTGCCGCGGTCGTCGCGACGCCGTCGACGTCGGCCGCCGACCCCGCCACCACGACGGAGCAGGCCCGCGAGCAGGTCGAGACCGCGCACCACAAGGCCGAGCAGGCCCTCGAGCGCTACCTGGCGATCACCGACCAGCTCGACGCGAACCGCACGCAGGTCAAGGCCATCCAGACCGACGTCGAGAAGCAGCAGAAGTCCTTCGACGTCCTGCGCGGCCAGATGGGCGCCACGATCGCCAACCAGCTGACCGACTCGCCCATGGGGCCCACCGCGCAGCTGATCGCCAGTGACGACCCCGACGCCTTCCTCGACGGCCTCTCCGCGCTCCAGGCCTACAACACCAACCAGTCCGACCGGCTGGCCACGTTCGGCAAGCAGGCCGCGCAGCTGAAGGTGCGCAAGGCCCAGCTCAAGGCCAAGACAGACGCGATCAAGACGGCCCAGACCAAGCTCGAGCGCGAGAAGGACACCCTCGACCGCCGCGCCAAGGAGGCCGACGCGGTCCTCGCCTCGCTCACCGCGGCCGAGCGCGCCGCCGTCGACGCGGCCGAGAACGCCGCCGACGACGTCTCGGACGAGGCGCCGCCCGCCGACGGCGCCGGCTCGGTCGACGCCTCGGGCAAGGCCAAGAAGGCCATCGACTTCGCGCTCTCGCAGCTCGGCGACCCCTACCGCTACGGCGGCACCGGCCCCGACAGCTGGGACTGCTCGGGCCTCACCGGTGGCGCCTGGCGCGCGGCGGGCGTCTCGCTGCCCCGCTCGTCCGGCGCGCAGGCCGGAGCCGGCTCGCCCGTCTCCCGGTCCGACATGCAGCCCGGCGACCTCGTCTTCTACTACAGCCCGGTCAGCCACGTCGGCCTCTACCTCGGCGGCCGCCGCCTCGTGCACGCGCCCCGCACGGGCAAGAACGTCGAGATCGTGTCGGTCGACTCGATGCCGATCAACTCGGTGCGCCGCGTCGGCTGACGCGTGAGCGACGCGCCGCGTCCGTCCCGGCGGCGGGCCAACCTCGTCGCCGTCTCCGTGCTGGTGGTCGCCCTGGTGGGCGTGCTGGCCTGGAACCGCGTCAGCGGTGACGACACCCCGGCGCGTCCGTCGGCCTCGGCCACCCCGTCCGACGGTGACTCGGCCCGCGAACGGGAGCTGGCCGCCCAGGTGCGCGGGCTCGCGCGGGCCTGGGACGCCCGCGACGCCGCGCGGTTCGACGCCGCGGCCGGCACCTCCACCCGGGCGTCGGCCTTCGCCGATCAGACCTTCGCCGCGCTGACCGCGCTCGACGTGCGGGCGGTCGACCTGAGGCTCGTCGCGACCGAGCCCGGTGACTCCGCCGACGTGGTCGACGCCGCGGTCTCGGTCTCGTGGACGCCGTCGGCCCGCACCGGCCCGGCCCGCGCCACCGACGAGGCCGAGGTGACGTTCCGCTTCCGCCGTGACGACGACCGCTACGACCTGGAGTCGGCGGCGGTCGGCGACGGCCCGCTGCCGCTCTGGCTCGCCGGCCCGGTGCGCGTCGAGCGCGTCGACGACGCCGAGGTGGTGGCCGTCGGCGCCTCGCCCACGATCACCGGCCGCGTCCGCACCCTGGTGGGCGACGGCGTGCGCACGGTGACCTCCACGCTGCCCCGTGCGTCGCGCGACCCCGTGGTGGTCGTGCCCACCAGCACCGCCGTCGCGGCGTCGCTGCTGGGGGAGGAGACCACCAGCCTGTCGCAGCTGGCCGCCGTCACCACCACGCCGGACGGACGCGCCTCGACCGCGACGGGGTCGGTGGTGGTGCTCAACCCCGAGGTGTTCGGGCGGCTCGACGACCGCGACGCGCGGCTCGTCGTCACCCACGAGCTGACCCACGCGCTGAGCGACGTCTCGGCCGACGGGGTGCCGCTGTGGGTGGTCGAGGGCTTCGCCGACTGGGTCGCGCTCCGCGACGACGACCGCTCGCCGCGCGAGGTGGCCGCCCAGCTGCTGGCGCGGGTCCGCAGCCAGGGCCCGCCGTCCGAGCTGCCCACGGCCGACGAGTTCTCCGCGTCCGCCGACGGTCTCGGCGCCACCTACGAGGCCGCCTGGCTGGTGTTCGTCGTCCTGCAGGACGTGGGCGACGCCGACGACGTGGTGGCCTTCTACGAGCAGGTGCGCGACGGCGCCGACGTCGACGACGCGCTGCAGCGCCGGTTCGGCATCGACCAGGCCCAGCTGCTCACCCGCTGGCAGTCCTACCTGCGTCGGCAGGCGGGCTAGAGGTACAAGGCCTCGATGTCGTCGACGAAGTCGCGGAGGACGACCTGCCGCTTGAGCTTGAGGGTGGGGGTGACGTAGCCCGCCTCCTCGGTCCAGTCCTGGGCCAGGACGTGGAACTTGCGCACCGACTCCGCCCGCGACACCTGGCTGTTGGCGTCGTCGACGGCAGCCTGCACGAGCGCGAGGACGTCGGGGTCGGCGGCGAGCTGGGCGAGGTCGCCGGTGCGTCCGTGGGAGTCGGCCCACGCCGCGACGGCCTCGGCGTCGAGCGTGACCAGCGCGGCGACGAACGGCTTGCCGTCGCCGACCACCATGCACTGGCTGACGACCGCGTGCGCGCGCATGCGGTCCTCGAGCACCGCGGGGGCGATGTTCTTGCCGCCCGCCGTCACGATGATCTCCTTCTTGCGCCCGGTGACGCGCACGAAGCCCTCGCCGTCGATCTCGCCGAGGTCGCCGGTGTGGAACCAGCCGTCGGCGTCGAGCACCTCGGCGGTGGCGTCGTCGGCCTGCCAGTAGCCGGAGAAGACCTGGTCGCCGCGGAACAGCAGCTCGCCGTCCTCGCCGACACGGGCCTCGGTGCCCGGCACCGGACGTCCGACGGTGCCGATCTTGGTCTCGTGCGGGAGGTTGACGGTGACCGCCGCCGTGGTCTCGGTGAGGCCGTAGCCCTCGAGGACGGGCACGCCGATGCCGCGGAAGAAGTGCGCGAGCCGCTCGCCGAGCGGGGCTCCACCGGCGATGGCGTGGGTGGCCCGGCCGCCCAGCGCCGCGCGCAGCTTGCCGTAGACCAGGCGGTCGAACAGGCGGTGCCGGACGCGCAGCACGAGCGGCACCGAGCCGGTGTCGAGCGCGCGGCTGTAGGCGATGGCGGTGTCGGTGGCGGCGTCGAAGATGCGGCCGCGGCCCTCGGCCTGGGCCTTCTGACTGGCGCCGTTGTAGACCTTCTCGAACACGCGGGGCACCGCGAGGATGAACGACGGCTTGAACTCGCCCAGCGCGCCGACGAGGTCGGACACGTCGGCGGTGTGGCCCAGGCGGGTGCCGGTGCGCACGGCCACCACCTGGATGACGCGGGCGAAGACGTGCGCGAGCGGGAGGAACAGGAGCGTCGCGGCGTCGTCGGGGTCGACCAGGTCGGCCAGGCCGTCGCTCACGCTGCCCGCCTCGAACATGAGGTTGGCGTGCGTCAGGCGGCAGCCCTTGGGACGCCCGGTGGTGCCGGAGGTGTAGATGACGGTGGCGAGCGCGTCGGGGGTGGTGCCCGACCGCCTGCTCTCGAGCTCGGCGTCGTCGACGCCGGAGCCGGAGGAGACCAGGGCGTCGACCGCGCCGTCGTCGACGACCCAGAGGTGCTCGAGCGCGGGGAGGTCACCGCGGACGCCCTCGACGCGGGCGCGGTGGGCGTCGTCCTCGACGACGCAGCCGACGGCGCCGGAGTCCGAGAGCACCCAGGCGACCTGGTCGGCGGAGGAGGACTCGTAGATCGGGACGGTGACGGCGCCGACCCACCAGATCGCGTAGTCGACGAGCGTCCACTCGTAGCGGGTGCGGCACAGCAGGCCGACGCGGTCGCCGGGCCCGATGCCGGCGGCGAGCAGCCCCCGGGCCACGCCGCGCACCTCGGCGGCGAAGTCGGCGGCGGTGACGTCGGCCCAGCCGTGGTCGGTGCGGCGGCTGAACGTGACGTGTCCGGGACGGTCGCGCTCGGCGGTCAGCACGTCGTCGGTCAGGTTGCCGCTCCCGGGCACGCGGTAGGTCGCGGGGGTCGCGTAGGAGAGCACTGCGGCAGGCTACCGCTCACCAGGGGTAGGGTCGCCACGACCACCCAGCGCCCGTCCTGCGGCGGCTTCGAGGAGGACCAGGCCGATGGCCAACCAGACCACGAGCGACATCGTCATCGAGTCCGACCCGGGCACCATCATGACGACGATCGCCGACTTCAAGTCCTACCCGACGTGGGCCACGGGCGTGAAGGAGACCGAGGTCGTCGAGACCGGCATCGACGGTCGCGCCGAGCAGGTCCGCTTCGTCCTGGACGCCCCGCCGATCCGCGACGAGTACGTGCTCGCGTACGACTGGTCGGGCGACTCCGAGGTCACCTGGAGCCTGGCCGAGAACGGCAAGATGCTCCGCGCCATGGACGGCGCGTACGTGCTCGCCGACCAGGGCGACGGCACCACCCGCGTCACCTACCGTCTCGCGGTCGACGTCTCGATCCCGCTGCTCGGCATGCTGAAGCGCAAGGCCGAGAAGGTCATCATCGACACCGCCCTCAAGGGTCTCAAGAAGCGCGTCGAACAGGGCTGACGTGCGGATCGTCCTGTTCACCGGCAAGGGCGGCGTCGGCAAGACGACCGCCGCCGCCGGTGCCGCGGTGCTCGCAGGACGCCGGGGCCTCAAGACCCTGGTGATGTCCACCGACGCCGCCCACTCGCTCGGCGACGCGTTCGGCGTGGCCGCGGGCCCCGAGCCCACCGAGGTCGGTGCGGGCGTGTGGGTGCAGCAGGTCGACGCCCAGCTGCGCTTCGAGGCGTCGTGGCACCAGGTGCAGGAGTACCTGCGGTCGGTGCTGGACGCCGTCGGCGTCGACCCGATCGCCGCCGAGGAGATCACCGTCGTCCCGGGTGCCGAGGAGGTGCTCGCGCTGCTCGAGGTGCGCGAGCAGGCCGCGTCGGGACGCTGGGACCTCGTCGTGGTCGACTGCGCCCCCACCGCCGAGACGCTGCGCCTGCTGGCCCTGCCCGAGGCGCTCGCGTGGTACATGGACAAGATCTTCCCGACCGAGCGTCGCGTCGTGCGGGCGCTGAGCCCGCTGCTGAGCCGCGCGGCGGGCGTCCCGATGCCCCAGGGCTCGGTCTTCGACGCCGTCGAGCAGCTGCACCGCGACCTCGGCGAGGTGCACGACCTCCTGGTGGGCCCGCAGAGCTCGGTGCGGCTCGTCCTCACGCCCGAGACCGTGGTGGTGGCCGAGGCCCGCCGCGCGTTCACGACGCTCTCGCTGTTCGGCTACACCGTCGACGGCGTCGTGGCCAACCGGGTCTTCCCCACCGGCGGCGACGACCCGTGGCGCCGCCGCTGGGTCGACGCGCAGGCGGCGGTGCTCGAGGACGTCGACGCGTCCTTCGCCCCGCTTCCCGTCTGGCGCTCGCCGTACCTGCCGGCCGAGCCGGTGGGCGCCGACGCCGTCGCCGACCTCGCCGCCGAGGTCTACGGCGACGACGACCCGTTCGCGCCGGCCGCCGACACCACCGGCCCCCTGCGGGTCGAGCGACGCGGCGACGACGTCGACCTCCTCCTGGCGCTGCCGTTCGCCCTCACCGGCGAGGTGGCCCTCGCCCGCCACGGTGGTGACCTGGTCGTCACCGTCGGGTCCTACCGCCGCCTGATCGCGCTGCCCGCGTCGCTGGTGCGGCACGAGGTGCGGCGCGCCAAGGTCGCCGACGGCCACCTGCGCGTGCGGTTCGCGCGCCGCGGGGACGACACGTGAGCGCACCCGAGGACGAGCCCCGCGTCGGCTCGCTCGGCGAGGAGACGCTCAAGCTGATCGGCGCGCTCGCGGGCGACGGCGGCGAGCCGCGCGAGCACACCGGCAGCAGCTGTCGGTGGTGCCCGGTGTGCCAGGTGGTGGACGTCGTGCGGGAGGCGAGCCCCGAGGTCCTGGACCACCTGGGAGACTCACTCGAGTCGCTCGCCGCGGCGGTGCGTGAGCTGACGACGCACCTCGCGCACCGCGACCGCAGCAACGACGACACGCGACGCCCGCCGGAGCCCCGGAAGCCGGGCGGCGTGGAGACCATCGACCTGGCGGAGGACGAACCGTGGGACTGAGCATCGGCGTGGACATCGGCGGCACCAAGATCGCCGCAGGCGTCGTCGACGAGGACGGACGCATCGTCGCCGAGACGAAGGTCGAGACGCCCGCGCAGGACCCGGCGGCCCTGGCCGCCGCGGTCGGCGACGCGGTGATCGCGCTGCGCAAGGACCACGACGCCGACTCCGTCGGCATCGGCGCGGCCGGCTTCGTCGACAAGGCTCGCGCCACCGTGCTGTTCGCGCCCAACATCTCGTGGCACCACGAGCCGCTCGCGGCGCGCGTGCGCGAGCTGGTGGACGTCAAGGTGGTCGTCGAGAACGACGCGAACGCCGCGGCCTGGGGCGAGTTCCGCTTCGGTGCGGGCGCCGACGTCGACGACCTGCTGCTCGTCACCGTGGGCACCGGCGTGGGCGGCGGCATCGTCCAGGACGGCAGCCTGAACCGCGGCGGCTACGGCGTGGCCGGCGAGATCGGCCACCTGCGCATGGTGCGCGCCGGCATCCGCTGCGGCTGCGGGCAGTACGGCTGCTGGGAGCAGTACGCCAGCGGACGCGCGCTCGTCCGCGAGGCGCAGGACCGCATCCGCGTCGGCATGAAGGACGCCGCGCCGCTCGCCGCGATGGTCGACGGCGACCCGGCGCGCATCACCGGCCCCATGGTCACCCAGGCCGCGCAGGAGGGCGACCCCCTCGCCTGCGAGCTCATCGCCGACGTCGGGCAGTGGCTGGGGGAGGGCATCGCCTCGCTCGTGGCCGTGCTCGACCCCCAGGTGGTCGCGATCGGTGGCGGCGTCGCCGCGGCCGGCGAGCTGCTGATGGCCCCGCTGCGCTCGGCGTTCTGGCGCTCGCTGCCCGCCGGCCCCGACCGTCCGGCCACCGAGCTGCGCTTCGCCACGCTCGGCAACGAGGCCGGCATGATCGGCGCCGCCGACCTCGCTCGCGTCTGACGGCCGGCGAGACGGGTACCCTCGTCCGGTGGCAGAGAAGCTCGCGATCGGCATCGACATCGGCGGCACCAAGGTCAAGGCCGGTGTCGTCGACCTCGACGGGCACGTCGTGCAGCGGGTGCGCCGCGAGACGCCGACCACCAGCCCGTCGGCCGTGCTCAACACGATCGCCGACATCGTCTCGGAGCTGCGCGCCCAGCACCACGTGATCTCGGTGGGCATCGGTGCCGCCGGCTTCGTCGACGCCACCCGGTCCACGGTGCTGTTCTCCCCGCACCTCGCCTGGCGCCACGAGCCGCTGCGCGACGCCGTCCGTCGACGCATCGGTCTGTCGGTCATCGTCGACAACGACGCCAACGCCGCGGCGTGGGCGGAGTGGAAGTTCGGTGCGGCCCAGAACGAGGAGCACCTGGTCTGCATCACGCTGGGCACCGGCATCGGCGGCGCGCTCGTCATCGGCGGAAACCTGCACCGCGGTCGCTACGGCCTCGCCGGCGAGTTCGGCCACATGCAGGTCGTGCCGGACGGGCAGTCGTGCGAGTGCGGCAACCGCGGCTGCTGGGAGCAGTACGCGAGCGGCAACGTCCTGATCCGCGAGGCCCAGAAGGCGGCCCGCGACGGCTCGCCGTTCGGCCTGCGTCTGCTCGAGCTCGCCGAGGGCGACCTCGACGCCGTCGACGGCCGCGTCGTGACGGCGGCGGCGCACGCCGGCGACGAGGAGGCCGTCGCGCTGCTCGCCGACGTCGGCCGCTGGCTCGGCGTGGGCATCGCCAACCTCGCCGCCGCGTTCGACCCGGGCATCTTCGTGGTCGGCGGCGGTGTCTCCGACGCCGACGAGCTGCTGCTCGAGCCGGCCCGGGCCGCGTTCCGCCAGGGTCTCACCGGCCGCGGGTTCCGTCCCGAGGCGCAGGTGGTGCGAGCCCACCTCGGCAACGACGCCGGCATGATCGGCGCGGCCGACATGTCGCGCGCCCTGCGACGCCGTCCGCGGGCCACCCGCAGCGCGCGTCGGGCCGCGGCGGCCGAGCGTCCCCGTCGCGCGGCACGCGAGCCCGGAGCAGCGGCGTCGCTGTTCGCGGTGCGCCGCGACCGCTGAGCTACAGCACGGCCCCGTGGTCGGGGTCGTCGTCGCGGTGGTCGTTGCCGCGTCGTCCGATCAGGTAGACCAGCGCGGCGATCGACGTCAGCACCAGCACCGCCGAGACGGCGCGGGGGAGCAGGTAGCCGATCACGGTGGCCACCACCAGGATCGCCGGCGGACCCACCAGGCCCACCCACGCGATCCGCGTGGCGGTGTCGAGCGGCTCGGACGGTCCGATCTCGGGCGGCACGAAGTGGTCGTCGGGGCCGTCGTCCTCGTCGGGCTCGGGCTCGCCGAGCGGGTCGGACATCCGCGGCTGGAACACGTCGCGGTGCTCGGGGAGGTCGTCGGCGGGGTCGTCCTCGACGGGCGCGGGCTCGCGGCGCGGCGGGTCGTCGAGCTCCGACGGGACGCTCAGGTCGAGACCGGCGACGATGCGGTCGAACTCCTCGTCGTCGCTCGACCGGGGCCGCTCAGCGGACATGTCCGGCGTGCTCCTCGGCGAAGGCGAGCGACTCGGCGAAGATCGTCTCCGCGTCGTTGTCGAGCGTGGCCACGTGGTAGCTGTCGTCCAGCATCACCTCGCGCACCGGCGCCGTCACCAGGCGGTTGATCGTCGCCCCGGACGTCGGGTCGACGACGTGGTCGACGGTGGAGCGCAGCAGCAGGACGGGCGCGCGCACCTGGTCGAGGTGGGCACGGACGTCGGCCCAGAGCTGGCGCATCGAGTGCAGCGCGTGGAGCGGGGTGCGGTCGTAGCCGCCCTCGTCGACGCCCGGCTTCTTCACGTCGTTGCCGATGCCCGGGATCGACGGCAGCAGGTGCCGCAGCAGCGGGACGGCCAGCAGCCGCTTGTCGGCGCTCTGCACGGCCGGGTTGACCAGCGCGAGCGCGTCGACGTCGTCGGGTCGCTGCTCGGCCAGACGCAGCGCGAGCCCGCCGCCCATCGACAGGCCGCCCACGACCACGTGGTCGCAGTGCTCGCGGATCTCGGTGAGGGCGGCGTCGACCTCGGCGTACCAGTCGTGCCAGGTGGTGCGGTTCATCTCCTGCCAGGTCGTGCCGTGGCCGGGGAGGCGGGGCACGCGGACGGTCAGGCCGTGCTGGTTGAGGTAGCGACCCCACGGCGTCATGGAGGCGGGGGAGCCCGTGAAGCCGTGCACGAGCAGGGCCCCGGTGCGCCCTCCGTCGAGCGCCAGCGCACGCGTGGGGTCGGTCGGGGTCATGGACACATCCTCACCCACCGGGGGCGCGCCTTCAACGCGGTCCGCCGAAGTGACCCGAGCCGTTCGCCCGGGGGTAGTGTGTGCCCGTTCACCAGACCTGACCGAGGAGCGACGAGTTGTTCTACTGGCTGCTCAAGTTCGTGCTCCTCGGCCCCGTGCTGCGGCTCGTGTTCCGTCCGTGGGCCAAGGGCGTGGAGCACGTCCCCACCACGGGCGCCGCGATCCTGGCGAGCAACCACCTGTCTTACAGCGACTGGTTGTTCATGCCGCTCGTGATCTCGCGCCGCGTCACGTTCGTGGCCAAGGCCGAGTACTTCGAGGGCACCGGCGTCAAGGGCTGGCTGCAGCGCACGTTCTTCTCCGGCGCGGGCCAGGTGCCGATCGACCGCACCAGCGGCCGCGCCGCCGAGGGCGCGATCAAGACCGGCCTGAAGATCCTCGCCGCCGGCGACCTGTTCGGCATCTACCCCGAGGGCACCCGCTCGCACGACGGCAAGCTCTACCGCGGCCGCACCGGCATCGCGCGGATGGCGCTCGAGGCCAAGGTGCCCGTCATCCCGGTGGCCGTGATCGGCACCGACGTCGTCGCGCCGCCCGGCAAGGTGTTCGGCACGTTCGCGCGCCCGGGCGTCGTGTTCGGCGAGCCACTCGACTTCAGCCGCTACGAGGGCATGGAGGACGACCGCTACATCCTGCGCGCGATCACCGACGAGATCATGTACGAGATCATGTCGCTGTCGAACCAGGAGTACGTCGACATGTACGCCACCCGCGCCAAGCAGGCCGACAAGGAGCGCGAGCGCGAGGCCAAGAAGGCCGCCGACGCCGGACCGGACGCCGCGCCCGGCGACGGGCCCGAGGCCCGCGTCTCCTGAGCGCTGTGGTCGCCGACCAGGCCCGCGCCGCCGCGGAGCACGTCGACACCCAGTTCTTCCGCGCGCTCACGGTGCTGCGCGCCGTCACCCTGGCGTTCGCGCTCGCGATCAACGCCGCCCGGTGGCAGCAGCTCGAGCGGCCCGCCCTCGCCGCGTCGCTGCTCGGCGCCATGGTGGTCTGGACGGCCGTCGTCACCTGGCTGTACGACCGGCCGGGCCGCCGGCGGTCGTGGGTGTTCGTCGCCGACGTGGCCGTCGCGATCGTGCTGCTGCGCTGCACCGTGCTCGTCGAGTCCGAGGCGATGATGGTGCAGCACGACTCGACGATCACGTCGTACTGGGTCTGCACGGCCGTCCTGGCGTGCGCCGTCCGCTGGGGCCCGGTCGGGGGTCTGGTCGCGTCGGTGCTGGTGTCGGTCGCCGACGTGACGATCCGTCCCGAGATCACCAGCTCGACGGTCGGCAACGTGTTCTTGCTCGTCCTCGCCGGCGTCCTCGTCGGCTACTGCGGGCAGGCGGTGCGTCAGGCGGCGGTGGCTCGGACGGTGGCCGAGCGGCGGGCCGCCGTCGCCGAGGAGCGCGAGCGGCTGGCCCGGGCGGTGCACGACGGAGTCCTCCAGGTGCTCGCGATGGTGCAGCGACGCGGCGCCGAGATCGGTGGCGAGACCGCCGAGCTGGCCGGCCTCGCCGGCGAGCAGGAGGTGGCGCTGCGCAGCCTGATCCAGTCCAGCGTCGACGAGGCGTCCGCGGGCGAGCAGAGCCCGCTGGCCGACCTCGCCGCGGGCCTCAACGCCCTGTCGTCGCCACGCACCACGGTCGCCACCCCCAGCACGCCCGTGCTGCTCGACCGGCACGTCGTCGGCGAGCTGGTGGCCGTCGTGTCGGCCTGTCGCGACAACGTCAGCTCCCACGTCGGCGACGACGCACCCATGTGGGTGCTGCTCGAGTCCGAGGCCGACGGCGTGGTCGTCAGCGTGCGGGACGAGGGGCCCGGCATCGCGCCCGGACGCCTGGAGCAGGCCGAGCGCGAGGGACGTCTCGGTGTCTCGTCGTCGATCCGGGGGCGCGTGGAGGACCTCGGCGGCAGCATCGACCTCGTCACCGCGCCCGGCCAGGGCACCGAGTGGGAGATCCGCCTGACGACCTCCGCGGCGGCTAGGGTGCGGCCATGATCCGGGTGATGGTGGTCGACGACCACCCGATGTGGCGGGACGGCGTGGAGCGCGACCTCACCGAGGCGGGGTTCGAGGTGGTCGCCACGGCCGCCGACGGCGAGCAGGCCCTCAACCGGGCTCGCGCGACGTCGCCCCAGGTGCTGCTGCTCGACCTCAACATCCCCGCCCCCGACGGCGTCGCGGTGACCAAGCAGGTGGTCGAGCGCGACCCCAGCATCCGCGTCCTGATCCTCAGCGCGTCGGGCGAGCAGCAGGACGTCCTCGACGCCGTGAAGGCCGGCGCCACCGGCTACCTGGTCAAGTCGGCGTCCCGCGAGACCCTCGTCGACGCCGTGCACGCGGTGTCGCGCGGCGAGACCGTCTTCACGCCCGGCCTGGCGGGCCTGGTGCTCGGTGAGTACCGCCGGCTCTCCGAGGCCCCGGCGTCGGAGGAGCCCGACGCGCCCAAGCTGACCGAGCGCGAGACCGAGGTCCTGCGCCTGGTGGCCAAGGGCCTGTCGTACAAGCAGATCGCCGAGCGCTTCGTGCTCAGCCACCGCACCGTCCAGAACCACGTGCAGAACACCCTGCGCAAGCTGCAGCTCCACAACCGCGTCGAGCTCGTGCGCTACGCGATCGAGCAGGGACTCGACGACTGAGGCGTCGCCCGGACCGCCGAGTGGCGCAAAACCGGGGCGACACGCCGACGGCGACCCCGGATCTGCGCCACTCGACCCCGGGTTTGCGCCACTCGGCGGCAGGTGACGGGTGGTGCCGCGGCTACGCTGCGGCCGTGATCTCGACGACCGCGCACGGCCCGGTGACCCTCCTGACGCTGCAGCGGCCGGAGCGCCGCAACGCGCTCGACCTCGAGCTGTGCCGGGCGCTGCGCGACCACGTGACCGCCGCGCACGAGGACGGGGCCCGGGCGATCGTGGTGACGGGGGAGGGCACGGGGTTCTGCGCCGGAGCCGACCTCGACGGGGTCTACGGCGAGGAGTTCATCGAGGCGCTCTACGGGATGCTCGCCACCGTCCGTGAGGTGCCGGTGCCCGTCGTGGCGGCCGTCAACGGGCCGGCCATCGGCGCGGGGACGCAGCTGGCGCTCGCGTGCGACCTGCGGGTGGCCGCGCCCACCGCGCGGTTCGGGGTCCCCACGGCGCGCAACGGGCTCGCCGTCGACACCTGGACCATGCGCACGCTGGCCGAGGTGGCCGGAGGGGGAGTGGCCCGGCGCCTGATGATCGGCGCCGAGCTGGTCGACGCCGACGCCGCGTTGGCCTGCGGGCTCGCCGACCGTGCCGGCGACCTCGACGACGCGCTGGCCTGGGCCGCCCAGCTCGCGACGTTCGCGCCGCTCACGCTCGCCTACAACAAGCTCGTCCTCAACTCCGACCCCGCCGACGTCGACGCGAACGCCCGCATCGACGCCGGGTGGCAGGCGTGCTGGGCGAGCGACGACGTCCGCGAGGCCCAGGCGGCCCGTAGCGAGAAGCGCACCCCGGTCTTCCACGGGCGCTGAGGCCCCACCCCGACCTACCGTGGAGGCATGGCCACCCCCACGTTCCTGTTCGACGGCGACTGCTCGTTCTGCACGTCCAGCGTCCGCGTCCTCGAGCGGTGGGTCCCCCACGACGCGCACGTGGTGCCGTGGCAGCACGCGGACCTCGACGCGCTCGGCGTCACCCAGGACCGCGTCGAGGCGGCGGTGGTGTGGGTCGACGGCGGGCGTCGCACCGACGGGCCCCTGGCCATCGCCGACGTGATGCGCACCAGCCGCCCGTGGTGGCGCCTGGCCGGTGCGGTGCTCGGACGCCCGCCGGTGCTGTGGCTGGCCTGGCCGGTCTACCGCTGGGTGGCCCGCAACCGCGGACGCCTCCCGGGCGGGACGCCGGCGTGCGGGTTGCCTCCTACCTGAGCGTCCACCTAGCGTCGCGGCCATGACGACGCCGCCCCGCGAGCTCGCCGACGACCCGATGTTCCCCTGGACGCTCGGGCTGGAGACCAAGCCGCTCGACGAGCCCGTCGTGCCCGAGCCCGTCCGGGCCGGCGAGGACGGCGGGTGCTGGGCGTGCGAGCGCGACGACTCGGCCTACCTGTGGAGCGACGAGCGGTGGCGGGTCGCCGCGATCGACCACGTGCCGCTGCGGGGCGCGGTGATCCTCGAGTCACGTGCGCACGTCGACTCGTTCGCCGACATGCCGGACGACCTCGCCGCCGACCTCGGACGCGTGACCGCCCGCGTCGAGCGCGCGATCCTCGGGATCGGGGACGTCGGACGGGTGCACGTCGTGCGGTGGGGCGACGGCCTGGCCCACTTCCACCAGTGGTTCCTCCCGCGGCCCCTGGGGGCCATGCAGATGCGCGGTCAGACGCTCATGTTCTGGATCGAGGCGCTGCCCACCCTGGACCACGCGGTGCGCGACGAGGCGCACGCCGCGGTGGCCGCGGCCCTCGGTCGCACGTCCGCATGAGCGGTGCCACGATGGCCCGATGGTGACGACGCACGAGTCCTACGCCGAGACCTACCGCCGCAGCATCGAGGACCCCGACGGGTTCTGGCTCGAGCAGGCGAGGCTGGTCGACTGGTTCGCCAAGCCCAGGCGGGCGCTGGACGACTCGAACCCGCCGTTCTACCGCTGGTTCCCCGACGCCACCATGAACACCTGCTACAACGCGCTCGACCGGCACGTCATCGCCGGACGGGCCGACCAGGTGGCGATCGTCCACGACAGCCCGGTGAGCGGGTCCACGACGTCCCTGACCTACGCGCAGCTGCTGGAGCGGACCGCTGCCTTCGCCGGCGCGCTGCGGGTGCTGGGCGTCGGCAAGGGCGACCGCGTCGTCATCTACATGCCGATGGTGCCCGAGGCCGTCGTCGCGATGCTGGCCTGCGCGCGACTCGGTGCGGTGCACTCGGTGGTCTTCGGCGGCTTCGCGCCGAGCGAGCTGGCGGCGCGCCTGGACGACGCCAAGCCCAAGGTGGTCGTGGCGGCGTCGTGCGGCATCGAGCCCACCCGCGTCGTGGAGTACAAGCCCATGCTCGACGCGGCCATCGAGCGCGCCGAGCACAAGCCCGAGCGCTGCATCGTGCTGCAGCGGCCGCAGGCCCGCGCCGAGATCGACCCCGACCGCGACGTCGAGTGGGACGTCGCCCTGAAGGCCGGCGGGTCCGACCCGGCCGAGTGCGTCGAGGTGGCGGCCACCGACCCGCTCTACGTCCTCTACACGTCGGGGACGACCGGCAGGCCCAAGGGCATCGTGCGCGACAACGGCGGCCACGCGGTGGCCCTCGCCTGGTCGATGAGGAACATCTACGACGTCGGCCCCGGCCAGACGATGTGGACGGCCTCCGACGTCGGCTGGGTGGTCGGCCACTCCTACATCGTCTACGGGCCGCTGCTCGTCGGCGCCACCACCGTGATGTACGAGGGCAAGCCCGTCGGCACCCCCGACGCGGGAGCGTTCTGGCGGGTGGCCGCCGAGCACGCGGTGGACGTCATGTTCACCGCGCCGACGGCGATCCGCGCGATCAAGAAGGAGGACCCGCACGTCGAGCACCTCGCCGGCCACGACCTGTCGCGCCTGCGCACGCTCTTCCTGGCGGGGGAGCGGCTCGATCCCGACACCTACCACTGGGCCACCGACACGCTCGGGGTCCCGGTCGTCGACCACTGGTGGCAGACCGAGACGGGCTGGCCGATCGCGGCGAACCTCCGCGGCCTCGAGCCCATGCCGCTCAAGCCCGGCTCGCCGTCGGTGCCCGTGCCCGGGTACGCCGTCGAGGTGCTCGACGCGCAGGGCGAGCCCGTCCCCGCCGGCACCGAGGGCGCGATCTGCCTCCGCCTGCCCATGCCGCCGGGCACCCTGCCCACGCTGTGGGGCGACGACCAGCGCTACGTCGACTCCTACCTGTCGGCCTTCGACGGCTACTACCTGTCGGGCGACGGCGGCTACGTCGACGAGGACGGCTACGTCTTCGTGATGGGCCGCACCGACGACGTGATCAACGTGGCCGGTCACCGCCTGTCCACCGGCTCGATGGAGGCGGTGCTCTCGCAGCACCCGGCCGTCGCCGAGTGCGCGGTGGTGGGCGTGCACGACGACCTCAAGGGCCAGGCGCCCCGCGGCTACGTGGTCCTGAAGGCGGGGGCCGACGTCGACCCCGAGCAGCTGGCGTCCGAGCTGGTCGTCTCGGTGCGCGACGAGATCGGCGCGGTGGCCGCGTTCCGCAGCGTCACGGTCGTGCCCGCGCTGCCCAAGACGCGGTCGGGCAAGATCCTGCGACGCTCGATGCGCGAGATCGTCGACACCGGCAGCACCACGCCGCCCTCGACCATCGAGGACCCCACGGTGCTCGAGACGCTGACGCCGCTGATCCGGGGCGACCGCTGAGCTACTTGGCGCCCCAGGAGTACGTCTGCTTGCGCAGGTCGAGGTAGATGAACGTCTCGGTCGACCGGACGCCGTCGACGGCCCGGATCTGGCTGGAGATGATCTCGAGCAGGTGGTGGTCGTCCTCGCAGACCACCTCGGCGAGCAGGTCGTACCGTCCGGTCGTGACGACGAGGTAGTCGACCTCCTCGATCTTCTCGATGCGGCCGGTCACGTCCTCGAGGTCGCCCTCGACGGAGATCCCGATCATCGCCTGGCGACCGAAACCGACCTCGATGGGGTCGGTGACCGCCACGACCTGGATGACGCCCGACTCGGTGAGCCGTTGGACGCGTTGACGCACCGCGGCCTCGGAGAGCCCCACGGCCTTGCCGATGGCGGCGTACGAGCGACGTCCGTCGACCTGGAGCTGGGCGATGATGGCCCGGGCGACGTCGTCGAGGACCTGGCGGCGTTGGGTCATGGACCCATCCTCGCTCACCGCAGCGCGTCCCACGCCAGGACGGCGAGGTGCAGCGACAGACGGTTCTCGGGGTCGTCGAGGTCGAGGTCGAGCGCGGAGCCGGCGCGGGCCAGCCGGTCGTAGAACGACTGCCGCGACAGGTGCGAGGCCTCGGCGGCCCGCGACTTGTTGCCGCCGTGCTCGAGGTAGGAGCGGACCGTCGGGAGCAGGCAGGAGTGCGGGTGCGCCTGGTCGTGCTCGAGCAGGGCGCCCAGCTCGCGCTCGACGAACGTCTGCAGGCGGGCGTCGTCGCGCAGCAGGTGCACCAGGCCGCGGACGTGCACGTCGTGCAGGCGGTGCAGCAGCGCGCCACCGGGGCGCGCCGACGCGGCGTCGGCCACCTGCAGGGCCTCCTCGAGGCTCCGGCGCGCCAGGACGGGCTGCGCCACCGACGTGCCGACGCCGACGACGAGCGGCGTGTCGGCGACGCTCGGACGTCGCGCCGCCTCCGCGCGCAGGTCGCCGACCAGCGCGGTCACGAGCGAGGCCTCGGCGTCCCGGTCGGCCACCCGGCGCGGGGCCACGGCGAGCAGCACGCCGACCTGCGTGTCGTCGAGCGTGCCGACGAGCGCGGGCACGTCGTGCCGGCGGCAGACGAGCGCCGCCACCTCGGCGAGGTCGCGCAGCTGTGCCTGGCCCGTGAGCGGCGCGGTCTCGGTGGACGCCACGACGGGACGCAGCGCGAGCGCGATCAGCCGGCGTCGTGCGAGCGGCACGCCGACGGCGTCGGCCCGCAGCGCGATCTCGTCGGCCGGCACCTGGTGCTCGCGCAGGGCCACGAGCAGGCCGTGGTGGGTCTGACGCTCGAGGCTGTCGGCCTCGCGGGTCACCAGCCGGTTGACCGCGAGCGTGGCGGCGGCGCGCTCGGCGAGCACCTCGACGCGCGGCGGCGGCTCGCCGTCGCAGAGCAGCACCAGCCGTCCCCAGTCCTGGTCGCGCGCCCCCACGCGCGTGACGAGCCAGCCGCTGGCGGCGTCGTACGCGGTGCGGGCGTCGGGACGGATGCGGCGCGAGCGCGGCTCCCAGTCGGCGAGGAAGCCCGCGGGCGGACGGCCCGCGGCGTCGTACGCGAGCACCTGGTGGTTGAGGTTCTCGAGCACCGCGGGGCACCCGGCGAGCTGGCTGGCCTGGCGCAGCACCTCGCGCGGCTCGGCGCCGTCGACCGACAGCTGGGTGAACCGGTGGTGCATCTCCTGCGTCGCCCGCAGCTCCTCGACCTGGGCGTCGATGACGATCGCGTGGACGGCCTCGGTGACGTCGACGAACCGGGTCGGGTCGCACAGCGTCACCAGCGGGAGCCCGCGTTCGTCGGCGGCGCGCACCAGGGCGAGCGGGAGACGGTCGCGGTAGCGGCGGCCCATCTCGATGACGAGCCCGACGGCGCCCGCGTCGGCCAGCGTGCCGAGGTAGCGGGTCAGGCCGTCGTGGTCGTCGGGCAGAGCGATGCCCGTGGAGAGCACCAGCTCGCCGCCCTGCAGCTGGCCGGCGATGTCCACCACCTCGGCGCTGTGGACCCAGCGGACGTGCCGCTGCAGACCGGTGGACCCGGCGACGACGGCAGGCCCGCCGACGCGGACCGCGTCGAGGGACAGGACGTCAGCGACCGTCGGGAGCACCGGCACAGCGTACGACTTGGTTGCGCTACAGGACGTCCTGGGCGCGGGTGAGGACGTCGTGGAGGACGGAGTAGATCTCGTCGAAGTGCGCCTGGTCGCAGATGAGCGGCGGAGCGAGCTGGATGACCGGGTCGCCGCGGTCGTCGGCGCGGCAGTACAGGCCGGCCTCGAACAGGGCGGGGGTGAGGAAGCCGCGGAGCAGGCGCTCGGACTCGTCGTCGGTGAACGTCTCCTTGGTGGCCTTGTCGCGCACGAGCTCGATGCCGTAGAAGTACCCGTCGCCGCGGACGTCGCCGACGATGTCGAGCGCCCCGAGCTTCTCCAGCGTGGAGCGGAAGCCGTCCTCGTTCGCCAGGACGTTCTGGTTGATCTGCTCGCGCTCGAAGATGTCGAGGTTGGCCAGCGCCACCGCGGTCGAGACCGGGTGGCCGCCGAAGGTGTAGCCGTGCGCGAACGACACCTTGTCGCGCAGGAACGGCTCCATCAGCGCGTCGGTGGCGACCATGCCGCCGAGCGGGGAGTAGCCGGACGTCAGTCCCTTGGCGAAGGTGATGATGTCGGGCTGGTAGCCGTAGCGGTCGGCGCCGAACATGTGGCCGAGGCGACCGAACGCGCAGATCACCTCGTCGGAGACGAGCAGGACGTCGTACCGGTCGCAGATCTCGCGCACGCGCTGGAAGTACCCGGGCGGCGGCGGGAAGCAGCCACCGGCGTTCTGCACCGGCTCGAGGAACACGGCGGCGACGGTGTCGGCCCCCTCGTACTCGATCGCCTCGGCGATGCGGTCGGCCGCCCAGACGCCGTACGCCTCGAGGTCGTCGCCGTGCTGCGGGGCGCGGTAGTGGTTGGTGTTGGGCACCCGGAAGGTCGAGGGCACCAGCGGCTCGTAGGGGGCCTTCATCGCCGGGATGCCGGTGATGGACAGCGCGCCGTGGGTGGTGCCGTGGTAGGCGGTCTGCCGGCTGAGCACCTTGTGCTTGCCGGGGCGGCCGGTGAGCTTGTAGTACTGCTTGGCCAGCTTCCAGGCCGACTCGACGGCCTCGCCGCCGCCGCTGGTGAAGAACACGCGGTTGAGGTCGCCCGGCGCGTAGCTCGCGACGCGCTCGGCCAGCTCGATGGCGGTGGGGTGCGCGTACGACCACAGCGGGAAGAACGCGAGCTGCTCGGCCTGCTTGGCGGCGGCCTCGGCGAGCTCGGTGCGGCCGTGGCCCACCTGCACCACGAACAGCCCCGCGAGGCCGTCGAGGTAGCGCTTGCCGTGGGAGTCCCACACGTAGGCGCCGTCGCCCTTGACGATCACGGGCATCGGGTGGTCCTCGTAGGCCCCCTGCCGGCTGAAGTGCAGCCAGAGGTGGTCGCGTCCGGCGCGCGCGAGGTCGTCGGGGTTGTCGTACCGTGTGCTCACCATGAGGCTCAGTTTGCCTCACCGACTCTGCCCTGACAACGGGATCCGTCGTGAAAACGGCGCTGATCCACGGAATCAGTGTTGGTCGTCCCCAGCGTCACTGACGAAGAACGAGGCCTGAGATGCGCATCCTGCTCGTGGGCGCCGGAGGTGTCGGATCCGCGTTCTGCGCGATCGCGACGCGGCGCGACTTCTTCGACCACCTCGTGGTGGCCGACTACTCGCTCGCCCGCGCCGAGAAGGCCGTCGCCGAGGTGGGCGACGACCGCTTCGCCGCCGCCCAGGTCGACGCCTCCGACGCGTCGTCGGTGGCCTCGCTCGCCCGCGAGCACGGGGCGACGCACGTGATGAACGCGGTCGACCCCCGCTTCGTCATGCCCATCTTCGAGGGCGCGCGCGAGGCCGGCGCCGACTACCTCGACATGGCGATGAGCCTGTCCAAGCCGCACCCCGAGGCCCCCTACGAGAAGACGGGCGTGATGCTCGGCGACGAGCAGTTCGCCGTCGCCGACCAGTGGGAGTCCGAGGGGCGCCTCGCGCTCGTCGGCATCGGCGTCGAGCCGGGCCTGTCCGACGTGTTCGCCCGCTACGCCGCCGACCACCTGTTCTCCGAGATCGACGAGCTCGGCACCCGTGACGGCGCCAACCTCGCCGTCGCCGGCTACGACTTCGCGCCGTCGTTCTCGATCTGGACCACGATCGAGGAGTGCCTCAACCCGCCGGTGATCTGGCAGAAGGACGACGAGCACCCCGACGGCCACTGGTTCACCACGGCCCCCTTCTCCGAGCCCGAGGTCTTCGACTTCCCCGAGGGCATCGGCCCGGTGGAGTGCGTCAACGTCGAGCACGAGGAGGTGCTCCTGATGCCGCGCTGGGTCGACACCAGGCGCGCGACCTTCAAGTACGGCCTCGGCGAGGAGTTCATCGACGTCCTCAAGGCGCTGCACAAGGTCGGCCTCGACTCGACCACCAAGGTCAAGGTCGGTGACGTCGAGGTCAGCCCGCGCGACGTCGTCGCCGCGTGCCTGCCCGACCCCGCGACGCTCGGCGACCAGATGACCGGCAAGACGTGCGCCGGCCTCTGGGTCACCGGCCGCGGCAAGGACGGCGAGCCCCGCTCGACGTACCTGTACCACGTGGTCGACAACGAGTGGACGATGAAGGAGTACGGCCACCAGTGCGTGGTGTGGCAGACCGCCGTCAACCCGGTGGTCGCGCTCGAGCTGCTCGCGCGTGGCACCTGGACCGGCGCCGGCGTCCTCGGCCCCGAGGCCTTCGACTCGGTGCCGTTCCTCGAGCTGCTCACCGAGTACGGCTCGCCGTGGGGCCAGAAGGAGCTCGACCCCGCCTGAGCGGTCAGCCGCCGAGCCCCTCCTCGATCGCGTCGAGCAGCTCGCCCGCGGCCAGGATGTTGATGCCGCTGACGAGGTCGTCGCCGATCTCGAGCACGCGGTCCTGCTGGACGGCGCCGAGCTGCTGCCAGACCGGGCCACCCGTGACGGCGGCGACGTCGGCGTCCTCGGCGACGGCCGACGTCGCCAGCAGCACGGCGTCGGCGTCCGCGTCGTCGACGCTCTCGGGGGACAGCTCGACGAACGTGTCCTGGCCGGCGGCGGCCTCGGGCACCGACTTGCCCATGTCGGTCAGGACGACGCCGGGGAAGGACTTGTCGGAGTACAGGCGGATCGCGTCGCCGGTGAACCGCACGAGCCCGACGGTGTCGGCGTCGACGGCGGCCCCGACCTCGGCCGCCCGCTCCTCGTAGTCGGCGAGCATCGTCGCGGCCTCGTCCGAGCGCCCCACGGCCTCGGCGTACAGCGCGAGGCTGTCCTTCCAGGCCACGCCCAGGTCCGGTGCCATCACGGTGGGGGCGATCTGGCTGAGCTGGTCGTAGAGGTCCTCGTGCCGGACGGTGTTGGTGAGGATCAGGTCGGGCTGCAGCGCCGCGATCGCCTCGAGGTCGGGCTCGTTGATCGCGCCGACGTCCTCGATGCCCTCGATGTCGTCGGCGAGGTACTCCAGGTACTCGTTGGCCGAGTCGATCTCGACCGCCCCGACCGGCTTGACGCCCAGCGCCAGCATCGCGTCGAGCTCGCCGGTGTCGAGCACGACGACCTTCTGCGGGTCGGCCGGGACCTCGGTGGTGCCGAGCGCGTGCTCGACCGACCGGGTGTCCGCGACGGCGTCGGCCTCCGAGGCGTCCTCGGAGCCGCCGCAGGCGGCCAGCGTCAGGGTGAGGGTGGTCGCCGCGAGGGCGTGGGCGAGGCGCATGGGATCTCCGTCCAAGGTAGGTCAGGCTACCTCGCCTCGGATCCCTAGACCAGGTCGGCGTCGTGGACGCAGATGGCGATCTGGGTGCGGTTGCGGACGTCGAGCTTGGTGAAGATGTGCGACACGTGCGCCTTGACGGTGGCCAGGCTGAGGTACATCTCCTTGGAGATCTCGGCGTTCGACAGCCCCTTGCCCACGGCGATCGCCACCTCGCGCTCGCGCTCGGTGAGCCGGTCGACGCGTCGGCGGGACTCGTCGCGACGGCGGTCGGGGCCGTGCTCGGTGACCCGGCGGATCAGGCTCTCGGTGACCGACGGCGACAGCATCGGCTCGCCCGCGGCCACCTTGCGGACGGCGTCGACGATGCGCGCGGGCGGGGTGTCCTTGAGCAGGAACCCGCTGGCCCCCGCCGCGAACGCGCGCACGACGTCCTCGTCGCCGTCGAAGGTGGTGAGCACGATGACGAGCGGCGGGTCGGGCAGCTGCTGGAGGCGCTCGGTGGCGGTGAGGCCGTCGAGGTTCGGCATCCGGATGTCCATCAGCACGACGTCGACCGCGGGCTCGCCCGACGTCACCGTCTCGACCGCCACGAGCCCGTCGCCGGCCTCGCCCACCACGCTGACGTCGTCGGCGCCCCCGAGGATCAGCGCGAGCCCCGCCCGGACGAGCGCGTCGTCGTCGACGAGCAGCACCCGGATCGGGGTGGCGTCGCCGCTCATGCCGGCCACGGCAGCCGGGCCTCGACGCGGAACGACGTGGCGTCACGACGGCAGTCGAGCGTGCCGCCGGCGAGGGTGGCGCGCTCGGACAGCCCGATCAGGCCGAGGCCGGACGGGGGAGTGGTGGACGGGGGCGAGCCGATGCTCAGCGGGTTGGTGACGGTGATGACGACGCCTTCCTCGGGGCCACCGGCGACGCGGACGTCGACGTGGGTGTGGGGTGCGTGCTTGCGGGCGTTGGTCAGGGCCTCCTGGACGATCCGGTAGGTCGTGCGGCCGATGCGCTCGGGGAGGACCGTGTCGGAGAGGCGGTTGACGTAGTCGACGTGGGAGCCCGTCGTGCGGGCCTCCTCCACCAGCGAGGGGATGTCGCTCATCGTCGGCTGCGGGCGGTTCTCGGGGTGGAGGTCGTCCTCGCGCAGGATGCCGAGCACCTCGCGGAGGTCGACGAGCGCCTGGTGGGCGCTCTCCTGGATCAGCGTGGTGGTGCGCTGGACGTCCTCGGCCGGAAGGTCGGTGCGGTAGGCGAGGGCGCCGGCGTGCATGGCGACCATCGAGATCCGGTGCGCGAGCACGTCGTGCATCTCGCGGGCGATCCGCGAGCGCTCCGCGGTGCGCGCCTGCGTGACCCGCATCGCCTGCTCGCGCTCGGCGGTCGACAGCTGCTGGCGCAGCGTCGACAGCAGCTCGCGGCGCGAGCCGATG
>NZ_JBMGQR010000063.1:0-25326 GCF_049059935.1 Solicola agrisoli
AAGCTCGTGCCCGACCTGACCTACCCCGTCACCGGCCTGGGCTGCGTCGACCGCGTCTACACCGACCACGCCACCTTCGCCCTGACCGACGGGACCGTCACCGCCGTCGACACCCACGGCACCACCGTCGACGAGCTCGCAGACAGGCTCGGCCTGGACCTCAGGACCTCCTGACGCACCGTGCTCAGGCGGCGCGGTCCCGGTACATGGCTCGGTCGGCCGCGTCGACGAGGTCCGCTCCCCCGGTCGTGTCGTCGGAGACGGCTCGTCCGATGCTCACCGTCAGCGTCACCTCGCCCGCACCGGTGGCCATCGGCCGGGCGATCGCCTCGCGCACGCGGTCGGCCACCGCGGACAGGATCCGGTCCGGATCGGCGTCGACGGCGAGGTCGCTGCACACCACGACGAACTCGTCGTCTCCCAGCCGGGCGACGGTGTCCGCGCGACGCAGCTCGGCTCGGATCCGTCGCGCCGCCTCCCGCAGCACGTCGTCGGCGACGCGGTCGCCCTTCGTGCGCCGCAATGCCTCGAAGTCGTCGACGTCGATGAACAGCACCCCGGTCGCCCGACCCAGGCGTCGCCCTGCGGCGAGCGCGGCGTCCAGCCGGGCGCTGAGGCCGGTCCGGTTCGACACGTCGGTCACGGGGTCGTGGGTGCTGACGTGGGCGAGGTCGTGGGTGGCGGCGCGGACCTCCGCGGCCTCGAAGGCCATCATCTGGTGCGTGGTGGCGACGTCGGCCAGCAACCGCGCGACCTCGAGGACGTCGGGCGTCAGCGCGTCGGGTCGCGTGAGATACAGGCTGAGGACGCCCCAGCACCGACCGCGGCCGACCAGCGGCAGGGCGGCGACCCCGCCGACCCCCGCGTCCTCGGCGACCCGTGCGAACTCGGGCCAGGGCCGGAGCTGGGCGGACCCGAGCGCCGTGACGTCGGCCGTCGAGCGAACCGCCTCGTGCACCGGGCCCCGCCCGTGGTCGTCCTGCACGCTCCCGAGCCGACCGGCGAGCTCGGTGGTGGCGTGCACGTGACGCGCGCGCCCGTCCTCGACCAGGGCGACCCCGACGCCGGCGACGACGACGAACAGGTCACCGGCCGCGTCGGACAGCGCCCGCGCCGCGACCCGGGCGGTCAGCGGCTCGGTGGCCCTGCCGATGAGGTGGGCCAGGGCGTGGTAGACGGCACGTTCGTCCATCGCGGAGCCAATCGGGAGTCGCCGCGGGGCGACCTCGTCGCCGGGCTGACGCGTCCTGGTCATGAGAACCAGGAATGACCCCCGCTTGGACACGGAGATCGTCGTACCCCTGACTCTTGGACGGTACACCCGAAACGGACACCTCGACCGTGGTTCGGGTCGAGCCCGGCTCCTAGGACGTCCCGCGAGGACCCGGGGCGCCCGGGCGCCGCGGGTGCTCCAGTCGCGACGTCAGCACGAGCCGCTGGGCGACGTCGCGGAGCTTGACGTTCTCGTCCTGGGAGTAGCGACGCAGGATGCTGAACGCCCGTTCGGCGTCGACGCCGTGGCGCTCCATCAGGATCCCCTGGGCCTGGCCGATCAGGGTGCGGGTCGACAGCGCGACCTCGAGATGGTCGATCCGGAGCAGGTGCGACAGCGCCACGGCGCTGTGCTGCGCGAAGTCCTGGGCGAGGGACGCGTCCTCGGGGTCGAAGGGCCCGCTCGTGGCCCGGTAGAGGTTGAGTGCGCCGACACGGCGTCCGCCGGCGTGCATCTCGGTGGCCAGGACGCTCACGAAGCCCAGCTCGACGGCTCGCGGGCCCCAGGTCGGCCAGCGATCGTCGGTGCCGAGGTCGCCGCTCCAGACCGTTCGTGACTCGGTTGCGGCCTCGACGCACGGGCCCTCGCCGAGCTCGTGCTGGGCCTCGTCGGCGCTGCGGACCGCCGGGCTGGTCGCGGCGACGGTCTCGAGCCTGCCGTCGCGGATCAGCGTGATGCCGGCCTCGGTCGCGCCGAACGTCCTGCGGGCGAACTCGACCACCTGCTCGACGGTGCTCGACAGCCCGGTCCCCTGGGAAAGCTCGCGGGCCAGCACGGCCAGATCGGTACGCAGGTCGGCGGACATCGGGACTCGTCTCGGCCACGACACGTGCGGCGTCGCGGCGGGTAGGTGATGCGTGATCACCCGGCGCGATCGACGCTGCGCATCGGTGAAGATGAGCTCGGACTTCGCGACGACGTGGCTCGGAGCGGGCCGCGGGGCCCGGGCGGCAGACGGCGGCACCGACACCGTCCGTCCCCCGAAGACGGGAAGTTCCTCTCAA
Source organism: Solicola agrisoli (assembly GCF_049059935.1). NCBI lineage: Bacteria > Bacillati > Actinomycetota > Actinomycetes > Propionibacteriales > Nocardioidaceae > Solicola > Solicola agrisoli. The sequence continues at coordinate 2,278 of NZ_JBMGQR010000063.1, forward strand.
CACTACGCACTCGTCCGCAGGGTCCCGACGGCCGGGGGCCCGGCGCACGACCGCGTGTCGCGCCCGCGATCTGCGCATCCGGCCGTACCAGCCTTACAGTGATTGCGCCCAACCGTTCCGGTCCGGTTGCGTGGACGAGCTCGTCGACCGGGTACCAGCGTGGCTATACCCCCTCGGTCACGGTCCCGGTGCACGGCGCACGCCGTCGCGCAGCAGATCGGATCGCTGGTGGACCACCAGAGAATCAACGAGGCAGTGGCCCGGTTGTCCGCCGTGGCGACCGAGGACGTCCCGGCGCGCACCACGTTGGCCGAGCTGTGCGACCTCGCGGCCGACGTGCTGGACGTCGACGGTGTCGGCGTGATGCTCACCGACAGCGACCGCAACCGGTACGTGCACGCGACGACCTCGTCGGCCGCGGTGATGGAACGCACCCAGGAGTCGCTGCGGAGCGGACCCTGCCGCGACGCGGCCCGGACCGGCGAGACCGTGACGGTGGTCGGCCTGGAGCAGATCGACCGATGGCCGGGGTTCTCCGCCACGGCGGCCGAGGTGGGCCTCGGCGCGATCGCCGCGCTGCCGCTGATGAGCCGCGGCCGGTGCTGGGGGGTGCTCGACCTCTACCGCTCGCGCGCGGTCCCCTGGGACGGCGCCGAGCTGCAGGCCGCCCGGTTGCTCGCGGACGTGGCGACGTCGCACGTCGTCACCGCGTCGGACCGTGACGCGGCCCGGCTGGCGCAGGCGCAGCTGGCCCACGTCAGCAGCCACGACGACCTCACCGGGCTGCCGAACCGGTCCCTGCTGATCGAGCGGCTGTCGTGGGCGCTGGAGTCGGCACGCTCCAAGGGCGAGGCGGTGGGCGTCATCTTCGCCGACCTCGACCACTTCAAGTTCGTCAACGACACCCACGGCCACCGCGCCGGCGATCTCGTGCTCGGCGAGACCGCGCGCCGGCTCAACGGTGCGGCCCGCCCCGCCGACACCGTCGGCCGACTGGCCGGGGACGAGTTCGTCCTCGTCTGCGGCGAGCTGGAGACCACCGACCGCGGCGGGCCCGGCCGGGTGCTCGAGGCGGTGGCAGCCAAGGTGCGCGAGTCGATGGCCACCCCCATCGTCCTGCCCGGCGGACCCGTCCGGCTCGACGTCAGCCTCGGCGCCGCCACCTCCACCGGCGGCACGACGGCCGAGGACCTGCTGCACGAGGCCGACACGGCCATGTACCTGGCCAAGCACGCCTCCGACAGGACTCTCCTCCCGATCCGCGACCTGGACTCGCGATCGACCGTTCCGCTGACGGCGCCCCGCGACGGACCTCTCGACGGCGCCCTGGACCGCAACGAGTTCGAGATGCACTACCAGCCGGTCGTCCGGTCGACCCGCCCCGACGAGATCCACGGCGTCGAGGCGCTGGTGCGGTGGCGAGGGCAGGACGGCGAGGTGCTCCCGGCGCAGGCGTTCGTCGAGTCAGCGGTGCGACGGGGCGTGCTCCCGACCTCGGGGGCCTGGGGCATCGACCAGGTGTGCGCCCAGGTGGCCCGGTGGAACGCCGACCACGGCGAGCACGCCCCCCGGGTCGCCTACGTGAACCTCGGCGCGCACGAGGTCAACGACCCCTCGTTGCCGAGCATGCTCGACTCGGCGTGCTCGCGCCACGGTGTGCAGCCCCACCAGATCGGTCTCGAGATCGTCGAGCACGACTTCGTCCACCCCGGGCTGATCGACCGCCTCACGGTCCTGCGCACCCGAGGGCATCCCCTCGCGGTCGACGACTTCGGCACCGGCTACTCGTCCATCTCACGCCTCTTCGACCTCCAGGTCGACGTCGCGAAGATCGACCGGCGCTTCGTCCAGGGCCTCCCCGACGACGCCCGCCGCGCCGGGTTCGTCCAGGCGGTCATCGCGATCGCCGCGTCGCTCGGGCTGGAGGTGGTGGCCGAGGGTGTCGAGACACCCGCGCAGCAGAGGTTCCTGACCGACATCGGCTGCACCTACCTCCAGGGCTACCTGCTCGGCCCCCCTCAGGCGGCCGCCGATCTCGCACCGCGGTTCCGGGCCTGAGGCGGTGCGCGGACGTCCGCGTGGTCAGGATCCGGACGCCGGACGGCTAGGCTCGCCACGAGGGAGAGATCGTGCTGCCTCTGCGTGGGCCGTCCGGCTCACCACCTGCCGGCTTGCGCCCGGTCGCCCCGCCTGCGGGGCCACCACAGTCGGGCAGCCGCCATCCCTCCACACCGTTCGTCCCGCTTCCTCGAGCTGAGCGACCTCGTCCAGGCCCGTTGCTGGAGCGCGGGGTACGTGGCACCCGAGGAGTGGGTGCACTGGATCCTCGAGCTGGAGATCGCGGCGTGGGCACGCCGCCACGGCACCTCGCTCGACGCGGCCGAGGCGTCCATGCCGCTCGACCACGCGACAGTCCTCGGCGACGAGCTCGTGCGGACGGCCCTCGACGACCTCGCCCCCGACTGACCCGGGCCGGCGCCCGTGGTCACCTCCCGAGGTTGCGGTAGGTGCGGGTGCAGAGCAGCCCGAAGAGCAGGCCGATCCCTGCGCTCCACACCAGGGACTGCAGCACCAGCGACGCCGTGTCGGCGCCGCCCAGCAGCAGTGCCCGCTGGTCGGCCGTCGCGGTGTCGCCGAGGATGAGCGAGCGGGCGGCGTTGATGACCACGCTGACCGGCTGGTGGGTCGCGAACCCCTGCAGCCAGTCGGGCATCGTCGCGACCGGCACGAAGGCCGAGGAGGCGAAGGTGAGCGGGAAGATGATCGGGAACGTCGCGGCGTTGACCGCCTCGGGGCTGCGCACGACGAGGCCGATCAGGGCGTAGCCGAGGCTGACCGCGAGCGCGAAGAGCAGCAGGAGCAGCAGCGCGGCGACCAACCCGGTGAAGCTCGCGGGCCGGAAGCCCACGGCGTACCCGGTGGCCACGAGGACGAGCAGGCCGAACGCGTTGTTGACGGTGTCGGCCACCACCCGCCCCCCGAAGACCGCGCTCCGCGACATCGGCAGCGAGCGCAGCCGGTCGACGAAGCCCTTCTGCATGTCGTCGGCCAGCGCGAAGCCGGTGACGCCCGCCGAGAAGAGCACCGTCTGCACGGCGATGCCCGGCACCAGGTAGTTGACGTAGTTCAGGCCCTGCAGACCGCCGATCGCGCCGCCGAACACGTAGCGGAAGAGCAGCGTGAACATGATCGGGGAGACCACGTTGAACACGACCTGCTCGGGCTGACGAGACAGACGTCGCAGGTTGCGGCCGGCCATCGCGAGGGTGTCGCGCACCGCCCAGCCGAGGGCGCTCAGTGCGTGGGGACGTGCCGCGGTGCCGCTCATCGTCGGGTCTCCTTCGGGTCCGTGCCGGCGGGGTCGTCGTCCTGGGCGGCCTCGGGTGGTCTGCCCGTGAGGGAGAGGAAGACGTCGTCGAGGCTGGGCTCGCGCAGCGCCACGCCGCGGGCGGCGACCTGGCGCTCGTCGAGGCGACGCACCACCTCGGCCAGCACCCGGGTGCCGGCGCTCGCGGGGACGCGCACGAGGTCACCGTCGACGCTCGGCGCACCCTCACCCACGTCGGTCAGCAGGCCGACCACCGCGTCGGCGTCGGCGGCGTCCTCGAGGCGCACCTCCACCACGGCGCCACCGTGGCGCGCCTTGAGCTCTGCCGCGGTGCCCTCGGCGATCACCCGGCCGTGGTCGACCAGCGAGATCCGGTCGGCCAGGCGGTCGGCCTCCTCGAGGTACTGCGTGGTGAGCAGCACGGTCACCCCCTCGCGCACGAGGTCCTCGATCACGACCCACAGGTCGATGCGGCTCCGCGGGTCCAGACCGGTGGTCGGCTCGTCGAGGAACAGCACCGGCGGGCGGGCGACCAGGGCGGCGGCGAGGTCGAGCCGACGCCGCATGCCCCCCGAGTACGTCGTCGCGGTGCGTCCGCCCGCGTCGGTCAGGCCGAACTGCTCCAGCAGCGCGGTGGCCCGGCTGCGGGCCTCGGCCCCGGAGAGGTGGTTGAGACGGGCCACCAGCATGAGGTTCTCGCGGCCGGTGAGCTTCTCGTCGACGGCGGCGTACTGGCCGGCCAGCCCGATCCGGCGACGGGCCTCGGCCGGGTCGGCCAGGACGTCGACCCCGGCCACCCGCGCCCGGCCGGAGTCGGGGCGGAGCAGGGTGGTCAGCACGTTGACGGTGGTGGTCTTGCCCGCCCCGTTGGGCCCGAGCAGGCCCAGCACCGAGCCGGGCTCCACGCTCAGCGACACCCCCTCGAGCGCCCGCACACCTCCCTTGAACGTCTTGACGAGGTCCTCGGCCAGGATCGCTGCATCACCCATGGCTCGCATTGTGTCCGAACCCTCCGACAGTCGTCGGCGGCGGTGGGCTGCTCGGAGTGCCGCTGCCCCGGCCGGTGGCCGCGGGGCCTCACGACGATCGCGTCAGGTGGCGCAGGTGCTCGGCGGCGGCCGCCGACATGATCCCGGGGACCTCGAGCGAGGCCAGGTAGCCCGCTGCGGCGTCCATCTCGTCGGCTCGACGTCGGCCGTGCAGCCTGCTGCCGGTCTCGAACCGCTCGATGGTGGCGGTGCCGTCCCCGGCGAGCTCGCGGGCGATCTGGTCACGGATCCACGGCTCGAAGCCGGCGGCGCGGCCGGCCTCGACGGCCTCGATGATGGTCGACGCGAGGCCCTTCATGAAGACGCTGCGCAGGAGCTTGTGCCCCATGGCCGCGCCCACGGGCCCGTCCACGACGTCGACGTCGGCGCCGAGGGGCCGCATGAGGTGGGCGACCTCTTCCGCGCCGGGCCCAGCGGTCATGAGCGGGGTGCGGGCGCCGAGCTTGATGACGGGTCCGAGGATGGCCACGTCGGCCAGCTCGGCCCTGCTCTGGTCGAAGAGCGGGGCGAGGGCCTGCTTGTCCGAGGGCGCCGAGGACGTGAAGTCGGCGTAGAGCCGCTGGTCGGTCAGCTGGGGCGCGACCTCCTCGGCCACGGCGCGCGAGGCGCCCGCGGCGGTGAGGACGAAGATCGCGTCCGCACCGTCGATGGCCTCGGCGGTCGTGCCGCACACGCGCACGCCGGCCACCTCGTCGTGCAGGAACGGGTCGTAGGCGCGGACTTCGTGTCCGCGCTCGGCCAGGGCGCCGCTGTAGGCGCGCCCGACCTCGCCGTGCCCGATGATCGCGACGGCTCGCGTGGTGGACGGGGCGGGGTTCTGGGTCACGTGGCTCCTCGGTCGTGGGTGGCGGACGGCTTGACGGCGAGCACGTGGCAGGGCGCGTCGAGCAGCAGGGTCTGGGCGGTGCTGCCCAGGAGGAACTTGCCCACGACCGAGCGGTGCCTCAGGCCGATCACGAGCAGGCTGGCCTCCTCGGCCCGGACGACGTCGAGGACCGCCTCGGCGGCCGAGGAGGCGTGCCGGACCTGACGGACCTCGACGTCGACGCCCGTGCCCTCGAGGTCGCGTCGAAGCCGCTCGAGCTGGTCGTCGGTGGCCAGCGCGGGGTCGGCGACAGCCGCTCCGCTGGCCGTGTTGAGCACGAGCAGCGGCTCTGCCCGCCGGCGGGCCTCGGCGGCCGCCTCGTGGACGGCGTCGGCACCCAGGGGCGTGGGGGCGTAGGCGGCGACGACGGTCATCGGGCCCGCACCCCCGGGTCGACGGCGGGGAGGTCGGCCTCGATCTGGTCGCGGGTGCGCTGCTCGGCGGCCTGCTTGCGCTCGGCCGCGGCCGCGATGGTCTCGGCGTGCTCCAGCGGCACGATCACCACGCCGTCCTCGTCGCCGACGACGACGTCACCCGGGGTGACGACGACGCCGCCGACCGCGATGCGCGACAGCAGGGCGTGCGGGCCGTCCTTGTACGGTCCCGCCGGCGTGATCGAGCGGGCGAACACGGGCATCTGGTACTCCCGCAGCCCGGTGGCGTCGCGGACGGCGCCGTCGATGACGAAGCCCGCGACGCCGCGCAGCCTGGCCTTGCCGCCGATCAGCTCGCCGATCAGGGCGCGGGACTCGTCCCCACCCCCGTTGATGACGATGACGTCACCGGGCGCGACGAGGGCGAGCGCCTCGTGGATGCCCCGGTTGTCGCCGGGTCGGGTCCAGACGGTGAACGCGGCGCCGACGACGCTCGCCCCGTCCCAGACCGGCTTGATGCGAGCGTCGACCGCGCCGAGCCGTCCCATCGCGTCGGCGATGTTGGCCGACGGCAGGTGGCGGAAGCGATCGAGCAGGTCCGGCTCCGGACGCTGGTGCTGGTGGATCGAGGTGGAGCCGCCGAGGGTGACGGTCTCGAGGATGGCGTCGGTCATGTCAGCGCTCCGAGCTCACGAGAGGGAGCAGGTCGGTGAACAGGGCGGTGGTCTCGTCCCAGTACTCCGCGTAGGCCTTGCTGTCCATGTACTGCGGGGCCAGGCCCTGGTCCTCCATGCGCGTGCGGAAGGCGTCGTCCTCGAGGATCTCGCCGACGGCGGTCGAGACCTTCGTCGTGATCTCGTCGGGGGTGCCGGCGGGGAAGGCCAGGCCACGCGAGGACGAGATCTCGACGTCGGCGCCGGACTCCTCGAACGTCGGGACGTCGGGGAGGAACGGGCTGCGCTCGGCGGCCATCACCCCGATGATCTTGGCGTTCTTCTCCGTCACCAGGGTCTGCATGTCGCTGACGTTCGCGAGCAGGACCTCGACGTTGCCGCCGAGGAAGGCGGTGGCGGCCGCGGTCGCACCGTCCGCGAAGTGCACCGGCGCGAGGCTGGCCCCGGACTCCTCCTGCAGGCGGGCCAGCGCGAAGTGCTCGTTGCTCGCGACGCCGGTGGTGGCCGCGCGCAGCTCCTTGGGGCTCGCCTTGGCCGCGGCGATCAGGTCCTCGGGGGTGTCGATGTCGCTGTCCGCGGCGACCGCGACGGCCGTCGGGTCGACGACGTTGAGCGCGACCGGGTCGAAGCTGTCGCGGTCGTAGTCCGCACCGCGCTTGGGATCGATCACGGTGATGATCGCGGACGGGAAGGTGACCGCGCCCATCGTGTAGCCGTCGGGCTCGGCCGAGGTCAGGGCGGTGTAGGCGATCTGGCTGCTGGCGCCCGGGCGGTTGACCACGGTGATCGTCGCGTCGAGCTTCTTCTCCAGCTCCTCGGCGAGCAGGCGGGCCCCGACGTCGGTCGGGCCGCCGGCGTCGTAGCCGACGAGCAGCTCGATCGGCTTGGAGGGGAAGTCGCTGTCGGCGCCGGTGGCGCCGGTCTGGGCGCAGCCGGCGGTGGCCAGGGCGATCGTGACCGCGGCACCGGCGGCGGTGAGGGAGAGGCGTCGCATGGGTGGAGTCCTTCTGTGGGTGGTGGCGAGCTGGAGGGGCGGGGTGGGGTCAGGCGTCGCTGTCGACTGGCAGCCCCGCCTTCTTCTTCAGTCCGGCCGAGAACACGGACAGGACGACGACGGCGACCGCCACGAGCAGGAAGGCCAGCGAGAGCGGGCGCGTGAGGAAGATCGAGAAGTCGCCCTGCGAGATCTGCAGCGACTCGCGCAACGCGCTCTCGATGAACGGGCCGAGGATCAACGTGAGCACCAGGGGCGCCAGGGGCAGCCCGACCCGGCGGAAGACGAAGCCGATCACGCCGAACGCGATCATCACGAACACGTCGACCACGCTGTTGCTCACGGCGTAGGAGCCGAGCACGATGAACGCGAAGATCAGCGCGGTCAGCACCGAGTACGGGATCGCGAGGATCTTGGTCCACACGCTGACCAGCGGGACGTTGAGCAGCAGGAGCAGGGCGTTGCCCACGAAGAGGCTCGCGATCACGGCCCAGATCAGGTCGGGCGCGTCGACGAACAGCTGGGGCCCCGGGGTCAGACCGTTCTGCAGGAAGGCGCCCAGGAGGACCGCGATGGCCGGGCTCGCCGGGATGCCGAGGGTGAACAGCGGGATGAACGCGGCGTTGCTGTGCGCGTTGTTGGCCGTCTCGGGGGCGGCGACGCCCTCGATGGCGCCGGTGCCCAGCTCGTCGCGGTGGCGGCCGATCTTCTTCTCGGTGCTGTAGGCGAGGAGTGACGAGATGGCGCTCGTGACGCCCGGCACCAGACCCACGAAGAAGCCGATGACCGTGCCTCGGCCGACGGCCGGTGCGCTGCGACGCAGGTCGGTGCGCGAGGGGATCAGCTCGCGCAGACGCGGTGCACGGGTCTGCGGCGCGGCACCGCCGGCGTTCGACAGGAGCTCGCCGAGCCCGAAGAGCCCGACCAGGACCGGCACGTAGCTCACGCCGTCGAAGAAGTGGGCCGAGCCGAACGTGAAGCGTGGCTCTCCGACGACGGGGTCGATCCCCACCATGGCGATCAGCAGACCGATGCACGCCGAGATGACGCCGAGCATGACCGAGCGGCCCACTAGTCCGACGAGGAGCGCCAGGCCCACCAGGACGAGCGAGAAGAACTCCGGCGGGCCGATCTTGAGCCCGAGCGTCGCCAGCGGCTGCGCGGCGAAGACCAGGCCGAGCGTGGCGACCGTCCCTCCGATGAACGACCCCAGGCCGGCCGTCGTGAGCGCGACCCCCGCCCGCCCCTTGAGGGTCATCTGGTAGCCGTCGAGGCACGTGATGGCCGACTCCCCCTCACCGGGGATGTTCAGCAGGACGCTCGTGATCGTGCCGCCGTACGCGCCGCCGTAGAAGATCGCCGCGAGCATGATGATCGCGCCGGTCGCGTCCATCGACAGTGTGAGCGGGATGAGGATCGCCATGCCCGCCGTCGACCCGATGCCCGGGAGCAGGCCGAGGATCGTGCCGAGGATGCACCCGATCAGCGCGAACATGAGGTTCTGCGGCGAGAGGGCGTCGGCGAACCCGCCGGCCAGGAGGCTGAGCGTGTCCACGTCAGAGCCCGAGGCCCGCGAGGAAGGGCAGGGACGACGCCGGCAGGTTGACCGTCAGCAGGCGCGTGAAGACGACGAAGACGCCGAAACTCCCGGCCACCGACAGCACGAGGGTGAGCAGCCAGCCGCGGCGGCCGAGCACCTTGAGGTGGAACACCAGGAACACGAGCATCGAGAGCTGGTAGCCCACGAGGTCCAGGACAGAGGCCAGCACGACCAGGCTGCCGAGGATCGCTCCCACCGTGGACCACGAGTAGGGCTCGACCCCCTCGTCCGCGGTCGGCGGCCGCACCTCCTCGGGCGAGCCGGACAGCAGCTCGCGCACCGAACGCTGGAGCCAGATTAGCCCGAGCACCGTGAGGATGACGCCGAGCCAGAGCGGGAAGAACCCCGGCCCGGGGCCGATCTCGGTCCAGTAGCCCAGACGCAGCGACCCGACGACCGCGGCGGCACCGACCGCGGCGACGACCGCCGCGACGACCGCCGACCAGAGCGGCGAGATCGGCTCCTCCTGGTCGGGCACCTCGACGGTCTTCGTCTCCGGCTTCATCTGACTCTCACTCTGTGATAGTTAGTTGCATCTGGTGGCCCCACCATGTGTCAGCCGCGTCACAGATGTCAACCCATCAGGTGACATCGGTTCGCGCTTGATGCTGCGATCTCTCACTGTGTGACATAGTCAGGTCATGTCCGCCACCGATCGAGCCGTCCCGTCCGCCCCGTCCATGCGGTCCCTCGAGCGCGCCATCGACGTCCTGGAGGTGCTGGAGGCGACCCGGACCCCGCTGCGGCTGAGCGAGGTGGCGCGTCGATCGGGTCTGCACATCTCGACCGCGCAACGCATCCTGCGGGTCCTCGAGGCACGGGGCCGGGTCGAGTCCGGCGAGGCCGGCTACCACACGGGCGTCGCGATGCTGTTCGGAGCGCACGCCTACCTGGCGACGAGCCGAGTCTCGCTCGCGGCCCGCCCGGTGCTCCAGGAGCTCGCCGCCACCACCAACCTCACGGCCTCGGTGTTCGTGCGGACGGGCCTGTCACGCGCCGTCGTCGCCCGGGTCGAGGGCGGGAACCCCATGCGGTACGAGCTGCCCATCGGCGAGCGCCTGCCCCTGCACGTCGGCGCCGGCAAGGTGCTGGCCGCCTACCTCGACGCGGACGAGCTCGCGACGCTGATGTCCGAGGTCGACACGTCGGTCCGCGCCGACGGCCACCGGATCGACTCCTCCGCACTGGACGACGAGCTCCGCCTGATCCGCGAGCGCGGCTACGCCGTGGCCGTCAACGAGCGCGTGGTCGGCGCCGCGTCCGTCTCGGCGCCCGTCGTGGCCGCCGACGGCTCGTGCACGACCGCGGTGCAGGTCGCGGGCCACGCCCCCGACTTCGACGACGAGCTCGTCGAGCGACTGAGCGTCGACGTCCGTCAGGCCGCGTCCGCGCTCCGCAGCTACCTGCCGGCGTAGACCTGGCACCCTGGGGCCGTGAGCGAGTGGGGCCACCTGATCAACCATCTGCGCGGGTACGCGACGGTGTCGGAGAAGGACGCCGGCAGGATCCACGTCGTCTTCCACGATGCACGGGGCAAGCGTCGCTCGGCCGACATCCTCATGACCAAGCAGGAGTGGTCCTCGATGGCCGGGACGATGTGGGGTGACGTCGATCGGGCCGTCCAGGAGGTGCGCCGGGCGCTGATGCGCCTGGGGGGCGAGCGCTACCTGATCTACGGCCAGTACGAGCTGGTGCCGTCGTTCACGCCGGAGATGCCCGAGTCCGAGCTCGGAGGCGACTGAGCACTCCCCCGTCCGACCACCGCGTGGCTGTCCAGCGCCCTCAGTCGGTGGCGCCGGCCTCCGTCGGTTCGGGCTCCACCCGGGCCGGCCCCGGTGTGTCCCGGCCCGCCCGGGCTCACCGACCGGCGCGGTTCACGCACAGCTGCTGCGATCCCATGGCCTTCATCCCGGCGACGTCGCCGGCTCCCAGGCCCGGGCGGCCGTCGAGGAGCACCGGGTTCATCAGCTGCTGCTCGTTGTCGACGTGGTCGAGCCCCAGGACGTGGCCCATCTCGTGCAGCAGGACCTGCCCGGCGGGAGTCTGGTAGTGCGGCGCGGCGGCCGCCATCCCGCGCTGGTAGCTGAACTCGCGGTTCATCAGGACGAGACCGTCGTCCGCCCGCCGCCGAGCGGTCCCGTCGGCCTTGACACCCACCTGCTGGCTCGACAGGATCCCGCCGACCGCGACGGCCGACGCGGCCTGGTCCTTGCCCAGCAGGGACGACTGCCCGGGCTTGACCCAGGCCAGCACCAGGTCGGTGTCGCCGGGGTAGACCGAGCCGGTGTCGGGCACGACCGTGGTCGTGCCGCGGTACGCGAAGGTGTGCCCCGAGCGTCGCGATACCTCGTCGAGCACCTCCCGCACCTGGGCGGCCGCCCAGCTGGGCGCACCAGAGGTGTTGATCCGGTAGCCGATGGTCGCGCAGCCGTCCCAGTACAGGTCCTGCCCCGGGAACAGCGACTTCCAAGCGGTGGAGTCGGCCCGGAGAGCCGCGACGCGGCGGCGCTCGTTGCTGGCGGCCGCGGCCTCACGGTCGGCGCGGTCCTGCAGGACGAGCGAGCGACGACGCGCGCGGGCCGTCGCCGCCGCGCTGCGAGCCTGCGCCAGCGCCGCCCGAGCGCGCTTCTGCCGCCGGACCGCACGTGCCTCGCACGTCGTCGACGTGCACGCCCGGCGGGCGGCCGACGCGCGCCTCAGGCTGCGCTGCGCCCGGGCCTTGCGAGCGTCGGCCGAGCGGACCGCCTGCTCGGCAGCCATCAGACGCCCCGGGGCAACGGCGTCCACCGTGTCCACCCGGACCGACAGCGACGCGGTTGCGATCGACGTCGGAGAAGCCAAGACGGCGGCCGGCTCACCCGACCCGATGACGGTGAGGAGGCCCAGCACGACGGCCACGAAGACGGACTGACGGTGCGGGCGACGCGACATGGATCAAGGTCCTCTCAAGATCAGGACAAGGTGTCCTGAGCACGAGCCTGAGGTCTTAGTTGAGCCTTCACCTAACTTTCGGTAACAGAGTGGCCGACGCCACACATCCATTGCCGGAACCGTCTTGACGGGCCTGAATTCAATGGTTCGGCGCTGGTTGCGCTCAGGATTGGTTCAAGATCTGACCAGGTGCGCGTGAGCCTCTCGAGCGCGGCTGGACGCGGCCGCGGAAGGCCCGACCCTGGCCCTTCGAACGGCACCCTGAGCCAGGATCGGAGGACGGTGGTGCGACTACTCGGTGCGGGGCGCCTGGCGATCGAGATCCCCGCCGACTGGCCGGTCGAGGTGGACGCCGCACAGGTCGTCCGACGGAGCACGGTCGTCCTGCCGGACGCCCACACCGCCGCCGCCTTCGTCTGGACCCCCGTCGACGGAGCCGTCAGCGTCACGCTCGACCACTTCCCACCCAGGCCGGTCGAGCAGCCCCTCCACCGATCGGGGAGAGGCGCCGAGCGCGTCCTGCTCGAGTCCGGGGACGAGGTGGTCACGGTCGCCGGCGTCAGGCACGCCCCGGACGGGGGTGACAGCCACGCCTTCGTCGGGCTGACCGCCCCGACCCTCGGCGGCCGGTTCACCATCAGCGGACCGGCCGGCGACGTCCAGCGGATCGCCGCCACGGCCCAGCTCGTGCCCGACGGCCAGGTGGCCGTGCCGAACGTGCTGGTGGGCATCGATCCGTTGACCCTGATGGAGCACGGGGCCCCTTCCCTGGAGGAGCGCGCCCGCAGGATCATCGAGGCGGCAGGACTGGTCTTCGACTCGACCCACCCGCTCAAGCCCGGCGGGGGCAAGCGGAGGAGGATCGTGCTGGACGGCACCCGACCCACCGGCGGGACGGTCCTCGCCACGGGCTCGACGGTCACCGCGAGGTTCGTCCGAGCGCGGTGAGCCGGAGCCGTCGGTCAGCCGCCGCGGTCGCCCATCTTTGACGGTGGCTCCTCGCGCTGCGGATCGACCGCGAGCGCGACGAACGTCCCAGCTGACCTGTGCACCACCGCGGTCCGGGTGCTGGACCTGGGAGACTGCGCGCGTGTCCGACGACGGAACCGCCCCGGTGGCGATCGACGACCTGCGAGCCGCTTCTGCCGTGCTCGACGTGCCCGGCACGCCGCTGAGCCTGCGTCTGGAGGGGCTCGAGCCGACCGGCGCCGGGACCGTCCTCACCTGGTCGTACCTGGATCCGGAGAGCTGGGCCGGTGACAAGCGTGCGGGGACCCGCCGCATCACCGGTCGCCTGACGGTCGAGCCGGAGGCCGGAACGGCGTCCGACGTGGCTCGGAGGTGGTGGGCCCGGGCGCAGCTGGAGGCCGGGCGCCGGTACCAGCAGCAGATCGACGCCGACTGGACTCCGGGCGAGCCGTTCGTCGACCGTCGCTGGACCCCGGACGACGCCTGGGACGCGCTCGTCGAGTACCTGGGCCGCCACGGCCGCCCGGTCGTCGTCGACGACGGCGTGATCCGGGTCGGCGACGACACCTACCCCGACGACGTCTACGTCATCGACCCCCACGCGTGGGCCGCCTACCTGAACGCGGTGGAGACGGCGGGCGACGACCCAGAGGAGCGTCCCGAGCACCGGATCGTCCCGGTCGGGCGACCGACGACCGACGGGCTGCCCACCTGGGCCGCGGACGAGCTCGACGAGACCAACGGCTCGCAGGGTCCCGCCGTGGGGCTCGTCGACGGAGAGCTGGTCGGCGGCCTCCCCCACGACTGATCCGACTGCCGGGTGGCGACCTGCTCACCGCCGGTGTGGGCTGGCCACCGACCGCCCCGCGGGTTCAGCGGCCGGTGGGTGCGGCGACGTCGAGGAGTCGCTTGCCCCGGATGGTCGACTTGGACAGGACGGCGCCGTCGGCGAGCTGGAGTCGGTAGATCTTGGACTGGTTGCCGCTGGTGTTCGACATCAGCACGACGTCGGTCGAGCCCGAGGTGGCGATGTCGAAGCCGGTCTTGCCCCGGACGTCGATGGTGAACGCCTGGACGGTGAGATCGCCGGCGTCGGCGGGGTCGAGGCGTGCCACCGTGTCGGTGGTGGCCTCGAGCGCGTACGCCGTGGTCTGCGTCGCGCCCTTGACGCTGTGGGTGTGGGCCACGGCCGGCACCCGGGGAACCCGGCCCTCGTACTGGGCGCCCCGGGCGAAGTCGAGGGTCCCGTCGACGACGGTGCGACCGGTGTCGACGTCCACCCGGTAGTTGCCGCGCTCCTCGTTCACGACGCGCAGCAGGCCGGTGACGGGATCGAAGTCGGCGCCGAAGGCGGTCGCGGTCGACGTGATCGCCCGGCCGTCGGCGCCGTGCAGCGTCCTGGAGGTGTAGGTGCGGCCCGTGCGAGGACTGATCTTGACCACGCGCAGCGTGTCCTTCGCGCCCTGGACGACTCCGTACAGCTTGTCGTTGGCGGGGCGGTAGTCGATGCCGACCACCGTGTCGCCGCGCCGCAGCCCCTTGACGGCCTTGGTCCGGGAGGCCTTCTGGCGGCCGGTGTCGATCGAGGTGATGCCGCCGGTGGTCGTCAAGCCGACCACCCGGACCGCCGGGTCGAGCGGGGTCGGGGCCTCGACGGCGAGGGCCGCGGGTGCCACGGCGGCGAGCATCGCGCCGGCGACGGCGAGCACGGTGAGGGAGCGAGTGGTCGACATGCTGTTCTCCTGCGTTCGGTGGGCGGTGCCTGCAGTGATGAGATGCACGTCGAGCGCAGGTGGTTCAGCGCTCACGCCCGAGATCGGTGCTGCGGCTGGTGGGCTCCCACGCGTCGACGTCCCCGGCGAGCGCGGCGAGGGAGTCGCGGACGGCGTCCACGGCGTCGTTGCCGAGCACGAGCAGGTAGGGCGCACGGCCCGACTCGACGACGTCGACCAGCGCGGCGGCGGCCTTGGCCGGGTCGCCCGGCTGCTTGCCATGCGCCGTGTCGTGCTCGAGTCGTCGCCTGCCGGCGGTGTCGGCGTAGTCGGCGATGGGCTCGGCCGCCTGGGTGAGGGACCGACCGGCGAAGTCGGTGCGGAACGCGCCGGGCTCGACCGCGGTCGCGGTGATGCCGAGGGGCCCGACCTCCTTGCGCAGTGACAGGGTCAGCGCCTCGACCGCGGCCTTGGCTGCCGCGTAGTACCCGGACCCCTCGGGACTGACCCGGGCGCCGATCGAGGACAGGTTGACGATCGAGCCGGAGCGGCGTCCGCGCATGCCGGGGAGCACGGCGCGAATGGTGCGGACGGCGCCGTTGACGTGGGTGTCGAACAGGGCCGCCACCGCGTCGTCCTCGCCCTCCTCGACCGCTGCGCGGTAGCCGTACCCGGCGTTGTTGACCAGGACGTCGACACCGCCGAACCGTTCCTCGGCCGCCCGGACCGCCGCCCTCACCTGCTGGTCGTCGGTGACGTCGAGCGCGAGTGCGAGCGCTCGTCCAAGGTGGGCGTCGACCAGGTCGGTGACGGCAGCGGGGTCGCGGGCGGTGACGGCGGCCTGGTGCCCGCGGTCGAGGACGGCCTCGGCCAGGGCGCGGCCGAGTCCGGTCGAGCAGCCGGTGATGAACCAGACGGACACGGTGGGCTCCTTCGTGGGGATGGGGTGGACGGCGTCAGGCCTGGCCGGCAGGCCGGAGGAGGATCTCGTTGAGGACCATCCGCCGGGGGCGGGTGACGGCGAACGCGATGACGTCGGCGACGTCGTCGGCGGTGACCTCGGCGCGGTCGTACAGCTCCTGGACGCCGTGCCGCGTGTCGTCGTGGGTGATGTGACCGGGCAGCTCGGTGGCCACCACGCCGGGCTCGACCAGCGTGACGCGGACGTCGGGCAGCAGCTCCTGGCGCAGCGACTCCGACCACCCGTTGAGGCCCCACTTGGTGGCGGCGTAGACCCCGTTGCCCGGCCGGGCGGTCCGTCCGGCGACCGAGGACAGGTTGACGACGTCGCCGCCCCCGTCGACGAGCTGGGGCAGGAAGACCTCGGTGGCCGTGATGGCGCCGAGCAGGTTCGTCTCGATCATGGCGCGGTAGTCGTCGCGCTGGTCGCTGCCGAACGGCCCGAGCAGCATGATGCCGGCGTTGTTGACCAGGACGTCCACGCGGCCGAGCTCGTCGCGCACCCGATCGGCGGCGGCGACCATGCTGTCTCGATCGGTCACGTCGGCGGTGATCGCCAGTGCCCGGTCGCCGAGCTCGGCGGCCAGGGCCTCGATCCGGTCGGCGCGTCGCGCGAGCAGCACCACCTGGTGGTCGAGCGCGTGCAGGGCGCGGGCGGTGGCGGCGCCGATCCCGGACGATGCGCCGGTGACGACGGCGACGCTCTGGGCGCCCATCAGGCCTCCGGGATGTCGCGCCCGAAGGCCTCGAGCGTGACGTCCTCGGGCTCGGGGCCGCCACGCGTGCCGGTGTCGAGCCCGTCGATCGCCGCGACCTGCTCGGTGGTGAGCTGGAAGTCGAAGACGTCGATGTTCTCGGCGATGCGGTGCGCCTTGGCGGACTTGGGGATCACCGACCGGCCCTGCTGGATCCCCCAGCGCAGCATCACCTGGGCCGGGCTCTTGCCGTGCGCCTCGGCGATGCCGGTGATGGTCTGGTCCTCCAGCGCACTGGCGTGCTGACCGTCGCGGTAGTGGGTGATGCCGCCGATCGGCGACCAGGCCTGGGTGAGGATGCCGTGCTCGCGACCGAAGTCCTGGACCTCGCGCTGCTGGAAGTACGGGTGGACCTCGATCTGGTTGACCGCGGGCACCACCGACGCCTCGTCGAGCAGGCGGGTCAGGTGGTCGACCATGAAGTTGCTGACGCCGATCGCGCGGACCTTGCCGTCGGCCAGCAGGGCCTCCAGAGCCCGGTAGGCGCCGAGGGTCCTGTCGAACGCCGAGGGCAGCGCCTGGTGGAGGATCAGCAGGTCGATCTGCTCCAGCCCGAGCTTGCCCGCGCTCTTGTCGAACGCGTGCAGGGTCTCGTCGTAGCCGAAGTCGCTGATCCAGACCTTCGTCTCGACGAACACGTCGGACCGGTCGACGTCGGCGGCGGCGAGCGCCTCGCCGACCTCGCGCTCGTTGC
Source organism: Solicola agrisoli (assembly GCF_049059935.1). Taxonomy (NCBI): domain Bacteria; kingdom Bacillati; phylum Actinomycetota; class Actinomycetes; order Propionibacteriales; family Nocardioidaceae; genus Solicola; species Solicola agrisoli. The sequence goes on from NZ_JBMGQR010000063.1 coordinate 19,183, forward strand.
CGTAGGCGGCTGCGGTGTCGACGTGCCGGTAGCCCGCGGCCAGGGCGGAGGTGACCGCGTCGCGGGTCTCGTCCGGCGGGGTCTGGAAGACGCCGAGCCCCAGGGCGGGCAGCCGGACGTCGTTGTTGAGGGTGAGGTGCTCCATGGTCGTTCCTCCGGTGGTGCGGTGGTGGGTCGGGATCTGTGGTGGTGCGTGGCCGGCCGGTCAGGGGGCGGCGAGGTCGGTGGCGGCGAGCCAGGTGTCGACGTCGGGGCCGGCGCGCGCGACGTCCTCGCCCTGCACGGCCAACCCTCGTCCGATCGTGGCGCCGGCGCACGAGCGTGCGTAGACGTCCGCGGCGTCGCCCAGCCCGCTGACCGCGTAGGTGACCACCGGGTGCACGGTCCTGCCCGAGAGGTCGAGGGCCTCGGCGACGGTCTGCATGATCATCGGCGGACGGACGTTCCAGATGGGGCTCGCCAGCAGCACCACGTCGTACCCCGACAGGTCCGGCAGATCGCCGTCGACCGCCGGCCGGGCGTCGGCCTGCTGCTCACGGGTGTTGCGGTCCACGGTGGCGTCGTACCCCCGCGGGTACGGGTCGGCTGCAAGGACCTCGTGGACGTCGCACCCGGACCGGTCCGCGATCATCTGGGCCAGGACCGCGGTGTTGCCGGTCTCCAGGTCGATCCGGCCGCCCCGGTGGTAGTTCTCCCCCGCTCGCGAGAAGAAGATCAGCAGGGTGCGCGGTGCGGAGTCGTCGTCCACGGTGGTGCTCGTCTCGTCGGTCCGGTCCGGTCGCTCCGGTGCGGGTCGACCGGTCGAGCAGGCCGCGAGCGTGGCGGTCCCGGCAGCGGCGAGAGCGGCGCGCAGGACGGTCCTCCGGTCGAGGTCCATCGGTGTCATGCCCCCATGACAGCGCGCCCGCCGCGCGGGCGGGAGTGCCTGCTGTCCCAGGTAACGTCAGAACCTCCCAGCGCCCAGCCCGGTCACCTACGGTCGGGGCATGGCCCAGCAGCAGGAGATCCGTGACTTCTTGACCTCCCGACGGGCACGTCTCACGCCGGAGATGGCAGGACTCACCGTGTACGGGACGAACCGCCGCGTGAAGGGCCTGCGCCGCGACGAGGTGGCCGTGCTCAGCGGCATCTCGGTCGACTACTACACCCGGCTCGAGCGAGGGAACCTCAGCGGGGTCTCGGACCAAGTGCTCACGGCACTGGCCGCCGCGCTCCAGCTCGACGAGGCCGAGCGGACCCACCTGCGCGACCTGGCCCGATCGGCCGGCACCAGGCCGTCGACGGCGACAAACGCGAGGAGCGGGCGACGTCAGACCGTCCGGCCGGGCGTCCACCGGATCATCGACGCCATCAGCGGCCCCGCGTACGTCCGCAACGCCCGGATGGACGTCCTGGCGCTCAACCCCCTGGGCCGCGCCCTGTTCGTCGACGCCGCCGGCGCCGACGGCAGCTTCAACCTCGCCCGCTTCATGTTCCTCGACGAGCGCTCGCGGGACTTCTACGTCGACTGGCCCACCGTGGCCCGCGACAGCGTCTCCGCACTGCGGATCGAGGCCGGCCGCAGCCCCTACGACCGGGCGCTGAGCGACCTCGTCGGGGAGCTGTCGACCCGCAGCGAGGAGTTCGCCACCTGGTGGGCCGCCCACCAGGTCAAGCTGCACCGCACCGCGACCAAGACGATGCACCACCCGGTGGTCGGCGAGATCGAGCTCACCGGCGAGGCGCTGGACCTGCCCGGCGACCCTGGCCTCGGCATCATCATGTACACCGTCGAGCCCGCGAGTCCCTCTGCCCACGCGCTGGAGTTCCTCGCCAGCTGGAACGACACCTCCGCAGACCGCCGGCGCGCGTCGGCCCCCACGACCGAGACCGGCTGACGTCGCCCCGTCCACCGTGGACGTGTCGTCGTCCCTGCCCCGGGCGGGTGGTCAGCGGCCGAGGAACTCGACGGCGAGCGGGGCGAACTGCTCGTGGAACTGGAAGATGCCGCCGTGGCCCGAGCCCGGGTAGATGACCAGCCGTGACCCGGCGATCCGGCGGTGCAGGTCCTGCGACAGCACCGAGGGCACCATGCGGTCGTGGTCGCCGTTGGCGATCAGCGTCGGCTGGGTGATGGCCGCGAGGTCGTCAGGGGCGCCGCGACCCCAGCGCTGGATGGCCGAGAGCTGGCGGCGGAACGCGCCGAGCCTGATCGGCGCGTCACGGTCGACGGTGCGCTCCTCGAGGCGCTTCACGAACGCCTTGCCGGCCGCCTTGCCCGCGGCGTCGCGCTCGAAGAAGAGGAACTCCTTGGGGTCCGAGCGGGTGAGCGTGGCGCGGGCGATGTCGTAGTAGGTGGTGCCGACGACCTTGTCCATGTCCTTGCCGCCCTTGGGGCCCGTGCCGGTGAGCACGAGGCGGCGCAACAGCTCGGGATGCTTGAGGGTCAGCGCCTGGGCGACCATGCCGCCGAGGGAGAAGGAGAAGACGTCGACGGTGTCGTGACCGAGGGCGGCGATGAACGTGGCCGCGTCGTCGGCCATGGCCTCGACCGTGTCGGGGACCGAGCCGGTCGAGGCGCCGACCCCCAGCTGGTCGAAGGCGATGACGTGGCGGTTCGCCGCGATGGGATCGACGATCCTGGGGTCCCAGTTGTCGAGGGTCGCGGCGAGGTGCACGAAGAACACGACGGGCACGCCGCCGCGGGGGCCCAGCTCGCGGTAGGCGAAGGTCTGCCCACCGGCTCGGACGGTGCGGGCCGGAGCCAGGGCGTAGGAGGTGATGACGGGGTCGTCGTGGGCGTCGGCGCTGCTCATGGGTGCTCCTGGAGGTGTCGGGGTCGGTGGGACGGTGCAGGTCAGGAGGTGACGGTGGCGACGACCTTGCCGCGGACGCCGCCCGCGGCGAGCGACTCCAGCGCGGAAGGGATCTGGTCGAAGTCGACGGTCCGGCCGACGACGGGGCGCAGCGCGCCGGTGTCCACGAGCTCGGCGATCCGTCGCAGCTGGTCGCCGTCGGCCCGCATGAACAGGAACTCGTAGGTGACGCCGAGCCTCTTGGCCAGGCGGCGGGTCCTGGCGCTGAGGGCGGCGATCGCGAGCCGCAGGACGGGGTTGAGCCCGATCTCGCGGGCGAAGGCGGGGTCCGGCGGCCCGGCGATGCCGACGACCTTGCCTCCGGGGCGCAGGACGCGCATCGACCGCTCGAGGTTCTCGCCGCCGAGGCTGTCGAGCACGAGGTCGTAGCCCGACAGCGTCTCGGCGAAGTCCTGGCTGCGGTAGTCGACGACGACGTCGGCACCGAGCTCGCGGACGAAGTCGGCGTTGCCTGCGCTCGCGGTGGTGGCGACCGTGGCGCCGAGGTGCTTGGCGAGCTGGATCGCGATGGACCCGACGCCGCCGGCCCCGGCGTGGACCAGGACCTTCTGCCCCGGGCGCACGTCGCCCTTCTCCACCAGCGCCTGCCACGCCGTCAGCGCGACGAGCGGCAGCGACCCGGCCTCGACGACGTCGACGGTGCGGGGCGCGAGCGCGAGGTCGGACTCGTCGACGGCGATGCGCTCGGCGAACGTGCCGATGCGGTCCTTGTCGGGGCGGGCGTAGATCACGTCGCCGGCGGCGAACGCCCGGACCCGAGACCCGACGCGGACGACCGTCCCGGCGACGTCGTTGCCCGCCGTCAGGGGCAGCCGGTACGGGAGGACCTGCCTGAACTCGCCGACCCGGATCTTCTCGTCGAGCTGGTTCAGGCCGGCGGCACGCACCTGCACCAGCACGTCGCGGTCCCCGACCACCGGCTCGGCGACGTCGGCCGCCCGCAGCGGCTGCTTGTAGGCGGTGACGACGAACGCCCTCATCCTCGTGCTCCTCACGTCGTGCTCGCGTCCGTCGCGAACCTTCATATGATGACCGTACTACATTCTCGACTGTAGGATGACGATCATCAGGAGATCGGCTCGGGGTGGCGCCCGTCGACGTCCGGCACGGAAGGAAGACCCCATGGCGCGGTACGACGAGCAGCACAAGCAGGCCACGCGCGAGCGCATCCTCGCGACGTCCGGTCGGAGGCTGAAGAGCGACGGCGTCGACGGGTCCGGCGTGGCGACGCTGATGAAGGACGCCGGCCTCACCAACGGGGCGTTCTACGCGCACTTCGACTCCAAGGACGACCTCGTCGCCCACGTGGTGAGGAACGAGCTGCACTCCCAGCTCGCCGGCTTCTCCGACCTCGACCCCGGCGCCGACGGGCTGCGACAGCTCGTGGCCGGGTACCTCACCGTCGACCACCGCGACCACCCCGACCTCGGCTGCCCGTCGGCCGCGCTGCTCGACGAGATCGCCCGCGGCCCGCACGTCGTCCGACAGGCCTACTCCGACGGCATCCTCGAGATCGTCGACGCCCTGACCGACCGGCTCCCCGACGCCGCCACGGCCTCGGGCCGCCGGGGCGCGCGAGCCAGGGTCCTGAGTGCCTACGCGCTCATGGCCGGGACGATCCAGCTGGCCCGGGCCCTCACCGACGACGAGCTGGCCTCCGACGTCATCGCGCAGGGACTCGCCGACGTCATCGCCCTGCTCGGCCTGGACCGCACCCGCGCCTGACCCCCGGCAACGCGCACCCCGTCCGTCCGTGTCCCGCGGTCGCGTGCACGCAGCACCTAGGGTGAGGCGATGCACGAGCCCGTCGCGTTGCGACTGCCTCTGGACGGTCCGTGCCTGGTGCAGAACTCGCCCGCACGACGGGTTCCGAGCCACGGCACCCACGTGATGGCCACGACGTACGCGATCGATCTCATGCCGGTCGACGACCGGGGACGCAGCGCGGTCGAGCGGGATTGGCGCACGGTGCTCGCCACCGAGCCGCCGGAGAGGTTCTGGGGGTTCGGGGCGCCGGTCCTGTCCCCCGCGTCCGGGACGGTGGTCCACGTCCACGACGGCGAGCCCGACCACCCCGCCCGTCGGTCACCGCTCTCGCTCGTGCCCTACGGGTGGGGGCAGGCGGCACGGCTCCGGCGCGGCGCCGACGGCCTGGCCGGCAACCACGTGGTCCTGCGGCTCCGGCACGGGCGGGGGTTCGTCGCGCTCGCACACCTGCAGCACGGCTCGGTCGGCGTCACGCACGGAGATCTCGTCGAGGTCGGCCGACGGCTCGGTGCGTGCGGAAACTCGGGCAACTCCACCGAGCCCCACGTCCACCTGCAGGCCATGGACGGCGCCGATGCGATGACGGCCCACGGCCTCCCCATCGTCCTCACCAGGTTCCGCGAGCATCGGGGCGGCACGAGCAGGCTCGTCGCGTCCGGCCTGCCCGCGGAGGCATCGGTCGTCGAGCCCTCCGGCTAAGGCAGGCGGATCCGGGCCAGGATGGTGGGCACCGGTCCACCGCCGGACCGACTGTGGTCGGTCCAGCACGATGGGAGAACCCCGTGAAGCTTTTGCTGACCTCAGGCGGCGTCACCAACGACAGCATCCACGCCGCCCTCGTCCGGCTTCTCGGCAAGCCGGTCGCCGAGGCTCACGCGCTCTGCGTCCCCACGGCCCAGTGGGGTCACCCGATGTGCGGGCCGGTGTCGGCGCGCAGCCTGCTCGCCGCCGGCTCGCACTCCCCTCACCTGTCGGGCCTGGGATGGGCGTCCCTCGGTCTGCTCGAGCTCACCGCCCTGCCCACCATCGGCCCCGACCGCTGGGTGCCCTGGGTGCGGGAGGCCGACGCGCTGCTGGTGGACGGCGGCGACGCCACCTACCTCAGCCACTGGATGCGCACCTCCGGGCTGGCCGACCTCCTGCCTTCACTCGACGACACCGTCTGGGTCGGGGTCAGCGCCGGCAGCATGGTCATGGCTCCCCGCATCGGAGCCGAGTTCGTCGAGTGGCCCGACGCTCCGGGCGACCAGACCCTCGGCGTCGTGGACTTCGGCATCTTCCCGCACCTGGGTGCCTTCCCCGAGAACTCCATGGCCGACGCCACGCGTTGGGCGGCCGGCATCGGCATCCCGGCCTACGCCATCGACGAGCAGACGGCCATCAGCGTCAGCGACGCGGACGTCGCCGTCGTCTCCGAGGGCAGGTGGGAGCGCCTGGGGTGAGCCCGGTCGACAGGACCGTGGGCTCCGTCCCGCCGGAGCTCCGGAGTTGTCGGTGGCTCAGAGGCCTATGGGCCCCTGAG
>NZ_JBMGQR010000064.1:0-25314 GCF_049059935.1 Solicola agrisoli
TGGACGACGGGGTAGGCGGCCTGCGGGTCGCCCATCAGGTGGCACAGGGCGCGGATGCGGTCGAGCGAGGGCTCGAGCCTGGACTCGGGCCACCGCGCCAGCAGGGCGCCCTCGACCTCGGCGTACGACGGTCTCATTGGTCCCACTATCGCAGGTGGGCCAGGGAGGGCTGGGTCGTGTCACCCATGGCCCTGCTGGGCCCGGCGTCGACGGGAGCGGTGATCACGTCCGCCGGCCCGGTCCTGGCCGGGACGTTCGCGGTCCTGGTGACGGCCCTGACGCTCGACGTCGGCCGTCACCTGTGGTGGCCCAGCAGGCTCGGGCGCGACGACGGACCGCCCGCCGCGGCTGATGCCGACGCCGAGCGCGGGCGCCAGGTGATCACTCCCTAGACTCGGGGGCATGAGCAACGTCCCCGAGAAGCCCGTGCTGGAGGGCCTGGAGGCCACATGGTCCCAGGCCTGGGAGGAGCAGGGCACCTACCGCTTCGACCGGACCAAGACCCGCGACCAGGTGTACTCCATCGACACCCCGCCGCCGACGGTCTCGGGGTCGCTGCACATCGGGCACGTCTTCTCCTACACCCACACCGACGTGATCGCCCGCTACCAGCGGATGACGGGCAAGGAGGTCTTCTACCCGATGGGGTGGGACGACAACGGCCTGCCCACCGAGCGTCGCGTCCAGAACTACTACGGCGTCCGCTGCGACCCCGCCCTGCCCTACGACGAGGGCTTCGTCCCGCCCGAGAAGCCCGACCCGAAGAAGCAGGTGGCGATCAGCCGCCGCAACTTCATCGAGCTGTGCAACGAGCTGGTCGAGCAGGACGAGAAGGTCTTCGAGGCGCTGTGGCGCACCCTCGGCCTCTCGGTCGACTGGACGCAGACCTACACGACCATCGGCGACCACGCGCGCGCCACAAGCCAGCGCGCGTTCCTGCGCAACCTCGCCCGCGGCGAGGCCTACCAGCAGGACGCCCCCACGCTGTGGGACGTCACGTTCCAGACCGCCGTCGCCCAGGCCGAGCTCGAGGCCCGCGACTACCCCGGCGCCTACCATCGGATCGCCTACCACGGCGCCGACGGACCGGTCTTCGTCGAGACCACGCGCCCCGAGCTCGTCCCGGCCTGCGTCGCGCTGATCGCGCACCCCGACGACGAGCGCTACCAGGCCCTGTTCGGCAGCACCGTCCGCTCGCCGCTGTTCGACGTCGAGGTGCCCGTCCTGGCGCACCCGGCCGCCGAGCGCGACAAGGGCGCGGGCATCGCGATGTGCTGCACGTTCGGCGACCTCACCGACGTCCAGTGGTGGCGCGAGCTGCAGCTGGCCAACCGCACCGTCATCGGCCGCGACGGCCGGCTGCTGCGCGACGTCCCCGCCTGGATCACCGGCGAGGCCGGCCGGGCGCTGTACGCCGAGCTCGGCGGCAAGACCGTCTTCTCCGCGCGCGAGGCCGTCGTCGACGCGCTGCGCGCCTCGGGCGACCTCGACGGCGAGCCCAAGGCCACCCAGCGCATGGCGAACTTCTTCGAGAAGGGCGACAAGCCGCTCGAGATCGTCTCGACCCGCCAGTGGTACCTCAAGAACGGCGGGCGCGACCCCGAGCTGCGCGGCCGGCTGGTCGCGCGCGGCAGCGACATCGCGTGGGCGCCGGAGTACATGAAGCACCGGCTGACCAACTGGATCGACGGCCTGAACGGTGACTGGCTCGTCTCGCGCCAGCGGTTCTTCGGCGTCGCGTTCCCGGTCTGGTACCGCCTCGACGCCGACGGCGAGCCCGTCTACGACGACCCGATCCTCCCCGACGAGTCGCAGCTGCCGGTCGACCCGGCGTCCCAGGCGCCCGACGGGTTCGAGGAGTCGCAGCGCGGCGAGCCGGGCGGCTTCGTCGCCGACCCCGACGTCCTCGACACCTGGGCCACCTCGTCGCTGACGCCGCACATCGTCGGCGGCTGGGAGACCGACCCCGACCTGTTCGCGCGCATCTTCCCGATGGACCTCGCCACCCAGGCGCACGACATCATCCGCACCTGGCTGTTCTCGCGTGTCGTCCGCTCGCACCTGGAGAACGGCTGCGCGCCGTGGACGCACGCCATGGTCTCGGGCTTCGTGGTCGACCCCGACCGCAAGAAGATGTCCAAGTCCAAGGGCAACGTCGTCGTCCCCGACGAGATCCTCGACAAGTTCGGCGCCGACGCCGTCCGCTGGCGCGCCGCCCTGGCGCGCCCGGGCGCGGACTCCCCCTTCGACGAGACGCAGATGAAGGTCGGGCGCCGCCTGGCGATGAAGGTGCTCAACGCGAGCCGCTTCGTCCTGGCGACGGACTCCTTCGGCATCGGCGCCGACGTCGGCGACATCGAGGCGTCGCTGGTCACCGAGCCGGTCGACCTGGCGATGCTCGCGCGCCTGCGCGGCGTCGTCACCGAGGCGACCGCCGCGTTCGAGGCCTACGACTACACCACCGCCCTCGAGGTGAGCGAGCGGTTCTTCTGGTCGTTCTGCGACGACTACCTCGAGCTGGTCAAGGAGCGCGCGTACGGCAACCGCAACGAGCCGGCCGCCGTCCAGTCGGCCAAGTCGGCGCTCGCGTCGGCGCTCAGCGTCCAGCTGCGCCTGCTGGCGCCGTTCCTGCCCTACGTGACCGAGGAGGTCTGGTCGTGGTGGCAGGAGGGCTCGGTGCACCGCTCGCGCTGGCCGCACCCCGCCGAGGACCTCGCCACCGCCGACGCCGACCCGTCGGTCCTCGACGTCGCCGCCGAGGCCCTCGCGGGCATCCGCGGCGCGAAGTCGACGGCCAAGGTCAAGATGAAGACCCCCGTCACGGCGGTCCGCGTCAGCGGCCCCCAGGCCCGCCTCGACCTGCTGGCGCTGGCCGTCGGTGACGTCAAGGCCGCGGGTGCGGTCGTCGGTGACGTCGTCCCCACGCCGTCCGACGGCGGACGCGAGCTCGTCGTCGAGGCCGACGTCGAGGCGCCGGAGCCCACGCCGGCCGGGTGATCCCGGCCGGCGCGGCCCGCGCTACTTCTTGACCTTGGCGGTGGTCCTCGCCGAGCCGCCGTTGATCGCGGCGGTGCCCGAGTAGGTCACCGTGAAGGTGTGCGTGCCCTTCTTGAGCTTGGCCAGCGTGACGGTGGCCTTGCCACCGCTGAGCCGCACCCCGCTCTTGACGACCTTGGCGCCGTCCTTGACGGTGACCGTGCCGCCCGGGCTCGCGACGCCCGGCACCGAGACGGTGACCGACACCGTCGCCTTCTTCTTGCCGCCCCTGGCCTTCGCCGAGACCGCGGAGGTGCGCTTGGCGACCACGGCGGACGCGCTGGACGCGCGTGCATCGTCGCGGAAGCCGATGCGGCGTGCGGTGACCACGAACGAGATGCGCTGGCCCGCGTCCACGTCGCCGAGCACGTAGGACGCGCCCGTCCGCCCCGTGGCCTTGCCGCCGCGCAGCCACGCGTAGGTGAACGACAGGCCAGGCGTCCCCCAGGTGCCCGGGGACGCGCTCATCGTGGAGCCGACGCGGGACGTGCCGACGACGGTCGGTGCCGCGCCACGGTTGATCGAGTCCAGCCCGCCCTCGACCAGCGAGCCGATCGCGACCGAGCCCGTGGCACCGACGGTCACCGCCTTGGCCTGCGACTCGCTCTTGACGCTGCCGGGGAACCAGGAGTCCTGGTCGGTGTCGCCCGACACCTTGACGAGGTACTGGCCCGCATTGAGGCCGCGGACGGTGAAGGCGCCAGTGTTGTCGGTGGAGGCCGACCGCGACACCAGGCGTCCGTCGGCGGTGTACGCCTCGACGTAGGAGAACCGGAGCGCGTTGCCGGCCGCGTCCGTGACGCGCCCGGAGATGGACGAGCCGGCGGTCAGAGTCGCGTTCACCCTGGGCGGGACCCCCTGGCCGAGCTCGGGGACCTCCAGCACGGTGGCCGCCGCGAGTCCCGCGGACTCGGCCATGCCGTTCCAGTACTGGGCGGCGAAGCCGCCCGACGCCTCCTCGTCCCGGTTGAAGCTCACCTTGTAGCTGCCGGGGTTGACGCCGGTCACCTCGTACTCGCCGTCGGGGCCGACGTAGCCGAATCCGACCTGCTTGCCGTCCACCGTGAGCAGCTCGACGGTGCTGTCCTCGACGTCGAGACCGGCGGCGGTGCTCACCGTCCCGGTGACGGTCTGGCCGTAGTCCAGGGCGAAGTCCACCACGTGCGCGGGGTCGCCGGCCGTGTAGGTGAAGGGCTCGGCGGCCTCGAAGGTAGTCGCACCGCCCTGGAACTGAGCGGCGTAGCTGTCGTAGTCGTCGTCGTAGGCGTCTACCGAGACCACGTACTCCCCGGACGGGAGGTCGCTGATCGAGTAGGTGCTGCAGTCCGTGTCGCCGTCGTCCTCGTCGCAGTAGGACGAGTCGACGTTCTCGCCGGGGTCGTCGGCGCTGAAGACCTGCACGAACGCGGCGCTGACACCTCCGGCCCCGCTGATCGTGCCGGTGACGCTGGTGGTGGCCGCCTGGGCGGCGGTGCCGAAGGTGGGCGCAAGACCGAACGCCAGGAGGGCGCTGGTGGTGGCGGCGACCAGGGTCGCGCGAGTGCGTCGCATCGTGGGTGTCTCCCCGAGAGTGGGCGGCTTCCCCCTGTGGGAGCCGTCACAGCGGATGGTGGCAGGAGACATCCGCCGTCGGGGCCGGTTTGGCCGAACCGAGACCCAGGCTAGACCCGGCGGAAGAAGTCCAGCCGGCTCGAGAGCGCGTCGCCCATCGCGACGGCGGTCGTCACCTGGCCGGCGACGTCGGGCAGGTCGTCGAGGGCGAGGCAGAGCGCGGACTCGCCGAGCATGCGCGCGGTCTCGGTGTAGCCGGGGTCGCCGCCGGAGACCTCGGTGGTGACGGTCTCGCCGCCGCCCTCGGCGACGAAGCGGACCTTGAACCAGGACCGGTCGCGCTTGGCCTGGCTGGGACCCTCGCCCTGCGAGCGCACCTTGAGCAGCAGGTCGCGGCCCGGGGGCAGCTGGCTGACGGCGAGCACGGCGCCCGCTCCTGCGGCCGACGCCGCCATCATGGGCAGCCCGCCGAACAGGGCGTAGTGGCCGTAGGAGAAGTCGGGCCCGTACGCGGGCAGGGCGCGCGCCGAGCGTCGCACGATCACCGGGTCGATGGTGGGCAGCGGGAGCGCCCACCCCTGGCCACCCGGGCCGCGCTCGGGACGCGCCGGCAGCGCGCGCACCCGTCGTCCCGGTGCCCGCCCCTCGGTCTTGCGGCGCTCGGCGGCGACGCGCCCGGACTGGCGCACGCGGGAGAACGCCCGGACCGCGGAGTGGTAGGTGCCGCCGGAGAAGTCGGCGTTCGCCGTGACGAAGCCGCGGACAGTGAGGGGCACGTCGTCGGGCAGGAGCGCGACGGTCTGCTGGACGCCGAGGTCGTGCGGCACCGAGTCGAACCCGCACGCGTGCACCAGCCTGGCGCCGGTCTGCTCGGCGCGGCGGTGGTGCGCGAGCCACGTCCGGTCGACGAACTCGGGCTCGCCGGTCAGGTCGCAGTACGCCGTGCCGGCGTGCGCGCAGGCGGCCACCGCGGGCTCGCCGTGCTCGACGTACGGGCCGACCGTGGTGGCCAGGACCCGCGTGCTCTCGGCGAGGGCGCGCACCTGGCGGGTGTCGGTGATGTCGGCGACCTCGATCTGCGGCACCGCTCCCCCGGCGTCCGCGACGCGCTGGGCCACCGCCTCCAGCTTGGCGCGGCTGCGCCCGGCCACGGCCCACGTCGCTCCGTCCGGGACGTGGGCGCCCAGGTAGTCGGCGGTCAGGCCACCGGTGAACCCGGTCGCTCCCAGCAGGACGATGTCGTGGGCCATGGCCAGGACCCTAGGACCAGCTAGCTCGGCGGGCTCGGCGGGGTGCCCCCACCGGCCGGCGGCGCACCGCCGCCAGAGGGCTCGGTGCTGGTGTCGACCGGCACGGTGAGCGTCGCGCGGTAGCCCGCGGACGTGCTGCCGGTCATCGCGGCCATCTGGTGGGCGCCGGAGTCGTCGCCGAAGACGTTGTCGCGCGCCAGCGACACGTCCGCCAGGTTCGAGACCGACCCCTCGTACCCGTCGGTCGCGTAGACCTCGGTGAGCGTCTTCTTGGGGAACGCGAGCTGGGAGGTGGCGATGGCGTTGGTGGAGTCGTCGATCGAGTCGGCGTCGGGGTAGACCTCGACGTGCACGTGCGGCCAGCGTCCGGCGTAGCAGGCCGGAAAGATGCTGGTGAAGGAGACCTTGCCGTCGGCGTCGGCCACCTGCACGCCGCGCAGGTAGTTCTGGTCGGCGATGCTGTCGGAGTACATCGAGTACTCGCCGTCGCGGTCGCAGTGCCACGCGTAGACGGCCACGCCCGCGAACGGAGCTCCGTCGTTCGCCATGTCGAGGACGGTGAGCTCGAGGTCGAGGCCGACGCCCTCGGCGGTGCCGGACGCGTCGCCGAAGCTGCTGCGGATGTCACGGCGCACGATCCCGGACTCCTCGAGCACGTCCGGCCCGTTGGACCCGTCGCCCGGGTAGGGCCCCGCGGTCTCGTCGGGGATCTCGGTCAGTCCCGACCCGGACGAGGCGGATGCGGACGCCGTCGGCGAGGACGAGCCGGACGACGAGCCGCCACAGGCCGCCAGGGCCAGCGACCCGGCACCGGCTCCGGCCAGGCCGAGGACCCGGCGCCGGCTCAGCAGGGTGGTGACGTCGAACGCGAGGCCCTGGTCCTCGACGTCCTCGGCGGGGCGGGGAAGGGCACGGCCCTCGAATGATCTGCGCATGCCCTAATCGTGGGCCGCCCCGGTGGGAGACGGCCCCGAACGACCTGGGAGGTCGCTGTGAGGGCTACGAGGCCTTCTTGGCCGCCTCGTGCGAGATCAGCGTGGGGCTGACGTTGTCGCGAACCGTCTCACCGGTGACGACCACCTTGGCGACGTCGTCGCGCGAGGGCACCTCGTACATGACGTTGAGGAGCACCTCCTCGATGATCGCGCGCAGGCCGCGGGCACCGGTGCCGCGCAGCATGGCGAGGTCGGCCATCGCCTCGACCGCGTCGGTGGTGAACTCGAGCTCGACGTCGTCGATCTCGAACAGCTTGCCGTACTGCTTGGTCAGCGCGTTCCGAGGCGTGGTGAGGATCGCGACCAGCGCCTCCTTGTCGAGGTTGTCGACCGTCGCGATGACGGGCAGACGACCCACGAACTCGGGGATCAGGCCGAACTTCAGGAGGTCCTCGGGCATGACCTGGCTGAAGATCTTGTCGCGCATCGTGTGCCGGTCGGTGACCGACTTCTCGACGTTGAAGCCGAGCTTCATCTTGCCCGCGCGACCCTCGATGATCTCCTCGAGACCGGCGAACGCGCCGCCGACGACGAACAGGATGTTCGTGGTGTCGATCTGGATGAACTCCTGGTGCGGGTGCTTGCGACCGCCCTGCGGGGGCACCGAGGCGGTCGTGCCCTCGAGGATCTTGAGCAGCGCCTGCTGCACGCCCTCGCCGGAGACGTCGCGCGTGATCGACGGGTTCTCGCTCTTGCGGGCGATCTTGTCGACCTCGTCGATGTAGATGATGCCCGTCTCGGCCTTCTTGACGTCGTAGTCGGCGGCCTGGATCAGCTTGAGCAGGATGTTCTCGACGTCCTCGCCGACGTAGCCCGCCTCGGTGAGCGCGGTGGCGTCGGCGATGGCGAACGGCACGTTGAGCATGCGTGCCAGCGTCTGGGCGAGGTAGGTCTTGCCGCAGCCCGTGGGGCCCACCATCAGGATGTTGGACTTGGCGAGCTCGACGGCGTCGTCCTTGTGACGGCCCGACGCGGCGCCGGCCTGCACCCGCTTGTAGTGGTTGTAGACCGCGACGGCGAGCGAGCGCTTGGCGGAGTCCTGGCCGATCACGTACTCGTTGAGGAACTCGAAGATCTCGCGCGGCTTGGGCAGCTCGTCGAGGCTGACCTCCGCACCCTCGGAGAGCTCGTCCTCGATGATCTCGTTGCAGAGGTCGATGCACTCGTCGCAGATGTACACGCCGGGTCCGGCGATCAACTTCTTGACCTGCTTCTGGCTCTTCCCGCAGAAAGAACACTTGAGCAGGTCGCCGCCGTCTCCGATGCGTGCCACTGTGGCTCACCTTCTCCTCTGCCCCCGCGGACGCGGGTGGCGATGCTGCTGCGTGCTGTGCCGACGGTACCCCGAGTGGGGCTCACACGTGTGGGACTCGCCACGTGTGAGCCCACCGGTCTCTCAGGCTGCGGGGACCTTCAGCGTCTCCAGGACCTGGTCGACCAGGCCGTACTCGACGGCCTGCTCGGCGGTGAGGATCTTGTCGCGCTCGACGTCGCGGCTGACCTCCTCGGGCGACTTGCCCGAGGCGTCCGCGATCATCTTCTCGAGCAGCCCGCGCATGCGCAGGATCTCGTTGGCCTGGATCTCCAGGTCGGAGATCTGGCCGCCGGTGCCCTCGGTGTAGGGCTGGTGGATCAGGATGCGGCTGTTGGGCAGCGCGAGGCGCTTGCCGGGCGAGCCGGCCGCGAGCAGCACGGCCGCGGCGGACGCCGCCTGGCCGAGGCAGACGGTCTGCACGTCGGGCTTGAGGTAGCGCATCGTGTCGTAGATCGCCGTGAGCGCGGTGAACGAGCCGCCCGGGCTGTTGATGTAGATGCTGATGTCGCGGTCGGGGTCCATCGACTGCAGGCAGAGCAACTGGGCCATGACGGCGTTGGCGACCTCGTCGGAGATCGGCGTGCCGAGGAAGATGATGCGGTCCTCGAACAGCTTGGCGTAGGGGTCGATGCGGCGGACGCCGTACGACGTGCGCTCCTCCCACTGCGGGATGTAGTAGTTCATGTTCGGCGCGGTGCGCTGGTGCAGCGGCGTGAAGTCGTTCATCTGGTCTCCTGTGGCGACGGCGCGGATGTCGAGCGGCGAGGCGGTCATGCGTCGCCCGGCCCGCTGGTGATCTCGGCGCCGACGTCGCCGCGGGTGATGACCTGGTCGATCAGGCCGTAGCCGACGGCGGCCTCGGCGGTGAACCAGCGGTCGCGGTCGGAGTCGAGCTCGATCTGCTCGATCGTCTGACCGGTGTGGAGCGACTGCAGCTCGTTGAGGCGCTTCTTCAGCAGCAGGCTCTGCTCGGCCTGGATCTTGATGTCCGAGGCGGAGCCGCCGATGCCGCCCGAGGGCTGGTGCATCATGATGCGCGCGTTGGGCAGTGCGTACCGCTTGCCCGGGGTGCCGGCGGCGAGCAGGAACTGGCCCATCGAGGCCGCCAGGCCCATGCCGACGGTGGCGATGTCGTTGGAGATCAGCTGCATGGTGTCGTAGATCGCCATGCCGGAGTCGACCGAGCCGCCGGGGCTGTTGATGTAGAGCCGGATGTCGGCCTTGGGGTCCTCGGCGTTCAGCAGCAGCATCTGCGCGCAGATCGCGTTGGAGTTCTGGTCGCGCACCTCCGAGCCGAGGAACACGATCCGCTCCCGGAGGAGACGCTGGTAGATGTGGTCGTCGAGGCCGGCGGGGGCACCCTCTCCGGCCATCCGCGGGTGGGACTGCGAGTTCGTCGGGGTCACGGGTTCGACCCTAGCGGGGGTGAGGGACGAAGCCACACGACACCCACCCGTGTTCGCTACGGGCGTGCGGACGCGGGCGACGTCGGGGGGCGGCTCCGTCCGTCACTCCAGCACCACTCCCCACGGGAAACCGTCGAGACCATGGAAAGTTCTCCCAGTGTCGGACGGTTTCCCAGGTGGACCTGGGAAACCTGCGACTGGTGGGACGGACGGGGGTCAGGCCGCGTGCGGGAGGGCGGAGGCCTCGACCTCGGCCTTGACGCGCTCCAGGGTGCGTCGCATGCCGCGCTCGAGGTCGACCTCGAAGCGGTCGGTGCCGCCGGGGAAGCGGTCGGTGAGCAGGTGCGACAGGCGGGTGATGCCGTGGGGCGCCTCGCGGCGCTCGGTGACGCGGGTGCCCGTGACGGTGGGCTCGAGCTCGTACGTCCACACGGTGCCGTTGAGCGGGATGCGGAACGCGATCGCGCGCTGCGGCTCGTACCGGACGACCCTGGCCGTGGTGGGCCACACGAGCAGGCCCTGGCGGTTCACGTTGACCGCCCGCGCACCGCGGCGGACGTCGCCGAGGACGAACATCCGGCGGCACTGCGGGCTCCACTCCCCCATGCGCCGCAGGTCGGACACGACCTGCCAGACGTCACGGGGCTCGGCCTGGACCTCGACGCTGACCTCGATCGGGTGGCTGGGGTGGCTCACTGCGGTCCTCCGGGGGTGGTGGGCGTGGCGGGCAGGGCGGCGACGGCGCGTGGACGGAGCCAGGCGACGAGCCAGTCCCCGACCTGCGGGTGGTCGAGCAGGGCGAAGTGCCCGGCGGCGCCGACGTGAGACGTGGTGGCGTGCGCCACCACGGGCTCGCCCCTCCGCGGCCGGCCGTGCGCCGACGACACGTCGACGAGCAGGTCGCCGAGCAGCAGGCTCAGCGGGTGCCAGGTGGAGCCGCCCAGGGTGCCGGCGACGAAGTGGTAGTCGGCGTGGGCCAGCGGGGCGACGGCGCGGCGGTCGAGGCCCCACTTGGCGGTGAGGTCCTGACCGTCCCACTCGTCGCGGGTGACGTAGCCGTGGCGGAGGTCGACGATGCCGGGCGAACGGGTGGTGAGGATGCGGGCGAAGGGCGCGGACTCGGGCACCAGGCCGAGCGCCTGGCCGCCGAGGTGGGCGACCTTCTCCAGGTTGGCGCCGAGGTGGGGCGTGCCGAGGCAGACGACCTGGCGCACCAGACCGGGCCACGCGCGCCCCTGTGCGAGCGCGTGGTGGGTGGCGGCGCGCGCCACCAGACCGCCCATCGAGTGCCCGACGAGGTCGACGCGGGAGACCCTGACGGGCCACGCGTCGATGACGTCGTCGACGAGCTGGGCCAGCTCGGCGCCGTTGTCGGAGACGTGGAGCCCGGAGTTGTACCGCAGCATGAGCGGCGTGGCGCCGACCTCGTCCGCGATCCGGTCGGGGTAGCCGCCGCGGGCGTCGTGGGTCTCGCGCGACCAGGACTCGTCGCTCTCCACCAGGCCGTGCAGGAAGACCACCAGGTGGTCGCTCGCGTGTGGGAACGCCTCCGCGAGCGCCCGCGCGGTGGGCGGGACGTCCGCGTCGCGGTGCCGGACGGCCATGGTGATCGCGGACGGGTCGCCGGCGTCGTGCAGCTCGGCGCCGATCAGGCCGTTGGTGATGGCGCGCAGGCGACGGCCGCCGGGGCCCTCCTCGATGGGGGCGCCCACCCCGCGCACGGCCATGCCCCGCAGCGCGCCGCCGGCCCCTCGCAGGGCCGACGACAGGCCGGAGTAGACGGCGTCGCTGACCGTGTCGTGCACGGCCTGCGGCACCCGCCCGCCGAGGAACCTCAGCGGGGCGAAGATGCGACCGGCGACGGCACGGTGGACGTCGCGGGTGGTGCCGAGGAGCACGCGGTCGCCGTACTCGAGCGCGAGCGCGGCCGCGTGCGTGGTGCGCGGGACCTCGGTGGCAGCGACGGTGGACACCCTCACATACTGCCGGTATCCGCCGTCGCTGGCCAGGAGATGTGCGTCAGGCCTCGTCGTCCTCGGTGCTCTCGTCGGCCTCGTCGGCCTCGTCGGCGTACGAGCCGTCGGCCTGCAGGCGCTTCAGCTCGACGGTGTTGCCCGACGCGTCCTTGACGGTGGCCGACTCGACGACCGACGCGAGCGCCTTGCCACGGACGACCTCGGAGACCAGCTGCGGCACGTGGTTGTGCTCCATCGCGTGCTGCGCGTACTCCTGCGGGTCCTGCCCGGACTGCTGGGCGCGACGCAGGATGTGCTGGGTGAGCTCGGACTCCTCGAGGCCGATCTCGTCGCGCGAGGCGACCTCGTCGAGGACGAACTGGGCGAGCAGCGAGTCGCGGACGCGCTTCTCCAGGTCGGCGTCGAACTCGTCGACGGTCTGCTCCTCGGTGTCGAGGTACTGCTCCATCGTCATGCCGGCGTAGGCGAGCTGCTGGGTGATCTGGTCGCGGCGGGCGTTGAGCTCCTCGGAGAGGAGCGCGTCGGGCACCGGGACGTCGATCTTCTCGAGGACGGCCTCGAGCACGGCGTCGCGGGCGGCGTTGGCCTGCTCCATGCGCTTGCCGCGGGTGACGCGCTCGGTGACGTCGGCCCGCAGCTCCTCGACGGTGTCGAACTCCGAGGCGGTCTGCGCGAACTCCTCGTCGAGCTCGGGCAGCTCCTGCTCCTTGACCGTGGTGACGGTGACGTCGACCTCGACCTCGTCGCCGGCGAGCTCGCCGCCGACCAGTGTGGTGGAGAAGGTGGCCGACTCGCCGGCGGACAGGCCGATGATCGCGTCGTCGAGACCGTCGAGCATCACCTGCTTGCCGATCTGGTAGGTCATGCCCTCGGCCTGCGCGGCGTCGATCTTCTCGCCGTCCTTGGAGGCCGACAGGTCGATGGTGACGATGTCGCCGTCGGCGGCGGCGCGCTCGACGTCCTTCAGGGAGGCGAAGCGCTCGCGCAGGGCCTCGATCTGCTCGTCGACGTCCTCGTCGCTGACGGTGGCGTCCTCGACCTCGACCTCGATCTCGGAGAAGTCGGGGAGGTCGATGTCGGGACGGACGTCGAGCTCGGCGCTGAACTCCAGGAGCTCACCGTCCTCGAGCCGGGTGATGTCGATCTCGGGCTGGCCCAGCGGCTGGAGCTCCTGCTCCTGCACGGCCTGGCTGTACAGACCGGGGAGGGCGTCGTTGATGGCCTGGTCGAGGACCGCGGGACGGCCGATGCGCTGGTCGACGATGCGCGCGGGGACCTTGCCCTTGCGGAAGCCGGGCACCTGGATCTGCGACCCGATGGTCTTGTAGGCCGCGTCGAGGCTCGGCTTGAGCTCCTCGAAGGGCACCTCGATGGTGAGCTTGACCCTCGTGGGGCTCAACGTCTCGTGGGCGCTCTTCACGTGGATGCTTCTCCTAGGTAGGCGTTCGGTTGCAGAGGCTGCGTGCTGGTGCGGACGGCACGAGCGGTCGGGATGACAGGATTTGAACCTGCGACCCTCCGCTCCCAAAGCGGATGCGCTACCAAGCTGCGCCACATCCCGCGGTGCACCTCCCGGTCGTGACCGGGCGTCCGATCGAGTCTAGGGGACGACGGGGGTCCCGCGTGAATCGGCTCCTCGCCCCGTCATCATGGGCGAGGTGACCGTCCTGGCCCTCGCCGACCTCGCCGCCCGGCTGGCGTCCGCCGAGCCGCGCGCGGGCGCGACCCGCGTCGTCGCCGTGGACGGTCCGAGCGGGTCGGGCAAGACGACGCTCGCGCGCCGCCTGCGACGGTCGCTCGGCTGCCGGTCGGTCCACATGGACGCGCTCTACCCCGGGTGGGACGGCCTCGCCGAGGCGCCGGGCCTGCTCGTCGACCAGGTGCTCCGCCCGCTCGCCGAGGGACGGCCGGCGTCCTTCCGCCGGTGGCACTGGGGCGAGGGGCGCTGGGCCGAGGCGCACGAGGTGCGGCCCGCCCCCGTCCTGCTCGTGGAGGGCGTGGGCAGTGGCGCGCTCGTGTGCGAGCCGTACCTGTCGTCGCTGGTGTGGGTGGAGGCCGGACGCGACGAGCGCCGCCGCCGCGGCCTGGAGCGCGACGGCGAGACCTACCGCCCGCACTGGGAGCGGTGGGAGGCCCAGGAGCTGACGATGTTCGCCGCCGACGCCACCCGGCGACGGGCCGACGTCCGGGTGGACGGCGACCCCCTCGCCGAGCACGACCCCGCGACGGAGGTCGTGCTGCTCGCCTAGCGTGCGGGCATGCGCGAGATCGTCGAGCAGTTCGTCAGCACCCTCGAGGCACGCGACTGGGACGCCTGGTCGTCACTGCTGCACCCCGACGTCGTCTACGAGGCGCCCCAGACCCACGAGCGGGTCGCCGGGCGCGAGGCCTACCTCCGCGTCAACCGGGAGTGGGCCGGAGACTGGCACCTGACGCTGCGACGGGCGCACGCGGACCAGGACGGCGGCGTCGCGTGGATCGACGCGACGCTGGACGGCGAGCCCATGACCGGGGTCGTCTGGCTGTCCTTCGACGCCGACCGGCTCGTCACGAGCGTCACCGACTTCTGGCCCGAGGACTACCCGGCTCCGCCGGAGCGGGCGCACCTCGTCGACGGCGCGTGAGGGCGGTCGTCAGTCGACGGGACGCAGCGGGTGGATCGCGGGCGGCTCGGCGAGGTGACCGTCGGCAGCCGCGAGCGCGTCCTGCACGTGCGAGGTCTGCAGGTGGGTGCCGAGGTCGGACTCGGCCGACCACTCCTCCACGGTGACGAACGTGCCGGGGGCGGCGGTGGACTCCGACAGCGTGTACGCCAGGCAGCCCTCCTCGGCGCGGGTGGGCTCCACGAGGGACTGCAGCGCGGTGCGGACCTCGTCCGCCGACCCGGGCTTGGCGGTGATCACGGCGACGACCTGGATGCTCATGCCCAGAACGTACGCCCAGGTGGATCGGTGCGCGCGTCGCATGGCAGGATGGACGCGCTGCGCAGGCCTCACGGCAGCATGCGGGTGTAGCTCAATGGTAGAGCCTCAGTCTTCCAAACTGATCACGCGAGTTCGATTCTCGTCACCCGCTCCCCTTCGAATTGCGAGCGACCTCCCCGGCCGATAGACCGGTGTTCGACGGCACCGGTCCGGTGCCGCGAACGGCGACTGACGTCGCCACGACCACACGGAGGAAGCATGAGCGAGTCCACACCCGAGGGTCCGGCCGACGGCGGCGCCGAGGGCACGCCCGGCGTGCAGGACGGTGGCGCCGACGGCGGCGCCGAGGGCCCCGCTGACGGCGGTGCCGAGGGCACGCCCGGCGTCCAGGACGGTGGCGCCGACGGCGGCGCCGAGGGCCCCGCTGACGGCGGCGCCGACGGCACGCCCGGCGTCCAGGACGGCGGCGCCGACGGCGGCGCCGCGTGACGCAGCAGCACCTCGTCGGAGCGCCCGGGCACACGCCCGGGCGCTCCGCGCTGCGGCGCCTCGTCGCGTGCGACCCCGAGACGTTCGCCGCCCGGCACTGGGGGCGTGAGCCCCTGCTCTCGCGCGCCGGCGAGCTGCCCGGCGGCTTCGACGACCTCTTCTCCGAGGCCGCGGTCGACGAGCTGGTCTCGACCCGCGGCCTGCGCACCCCGTTCCTGCGCGTCGCCAAGGAGGGCACCACCCTCGGCGACCGCGCGTTCACCGCGCCCGGCGGCGTCGGCGCCGGCATCGCCGACCAGGTGAGCGACGACAAGCTCGCCGCCCTGTTCGCCGACGGCGCGACCCTCGTCCTGCAGGCGCTTCACCGCACCTGGCCCGCGCTCGTCGACCTCGCGTCCGAGCTGGCCACCGAGCTGGCGCACCCCGTCCAGGTCAACGCCTACGTCACCCCGCCGCAGAACCGCGGGTTCGACGACCACTACGACGTGCACGACGTGTTCGTGCTCCAGGTCGCCGGCGAGAAGCGCTGGCGCATCCACGAGCCCGTGCACCCCGCGCCGCTGCGCGACCAGCCCTGGACGGAGCGACGCGAGGCGGTCGCCGAGGAGGCCGCACGCCCGCCGTGGCTCGAGGCGACCCTGCAGCCCGGTGACTGCCTGTACCTCCCGCGCGGCTACCTGCACGCGGCCACCGCGCTCGGCGGCGTCAGCACCCACCTCACCGTCGGCGTGCACACCTGGACGCGTCAGCACCTGGCCGAGAAGGTCGTCGCCGAGCTGCTCGCCGCCACGGCCGACGACGTCGACGTCCGCGGCTCGCTCGGGCTCGGGGTCTCCCCCGACGACGCCCCCGCCACCGCCGACGACCTCGCGCTCGTCGTCGAGCGCCTCTCCGCCGCCCTCGGACGGATCGACCCCGCGTCGGTCGCGTCGCGGATGGCGGCACCGGTCCGCGCCGCCGGTCGGGCCGAGCCGCTCGGTCCGCTGACCCGTCTCGCGGCCACGTCCGGGCTCGACGACGCCGACGCGCTCCGCCTGCGCCAGCACCTCGTGGCCACCCTCGACGACGACGGCCCCGGACGCTACGTGCTGCGCTCGCGCGCGGGCGACCTCGTGCTCGACGGCGGCGAGGCGGCGCGGGTCGCCGAGCTGCTCGCCGCCGGCGCCGGCACGGTGGCCGACCTCGGTCCCGGTCTCGCGCACCGGCTGGTCGTCGCGGGCGTCGTGGTCCGTGACGGACGCTGACTGCGCCTCGCGCTGCTCCGACACCGCGCGCGAGCGGCTCGACCCCCTGGCCGGCACCGCCCACGGCTACGACCGCTGGCTGATGTTCGAGCACGGTGGCGCGTGGGAGTACGACGCGTTCGGCGGCCTGCCGATGGGTGACGAGGCGCGTCACGACGTGGTGGAGGCGATCCGCTCGACGCGCACCCGGCTGCTCGCGATCCGTCGCCCCGGCCGCATCGATCCCGGTGCCCGGCCTCGCTGGTGCCTGGCCGACCGTCGCACCGGCTCGACCCTCTGGGGCCCGTGGGAGTCCGACGCCGACCTCGCGCTCGCCGCCGAGGCCGTCCGCTCGGTCTCCCCCGACGACCTCTCGACCACCGCGCACCCGATGCTCCTGGTGTGCGCCCACGGCCGGCACGACACCTGCTGCGCGGTGCGCGGACGCCCGGTGGCTGCGGCCCTGGCCGAGCGCTGGCCCGACCACACCTGGGAGTGCTCGCACGTCGGCGGCGACCGGTTCGCCCCCAACGTGCTGCTCGTCCCCGACGGCACCACCTACGGCGGGCTCGACCCCCACGTCGCGACCGACGTCGTCGCCGAGCACCTCGCCGGTCGGGTGTCGCCCGACCACCTGCGCGGGGTGAGCGGCCAGCCGCCGATCGTCCAGGCCGTGACGGTGGCGGCGCACGAGCAGCTGGGTCCCGCCGGCCCGGGCGACGTCGTCGGCCACACCATCACCACGACCGGCGAGCACCGGTGGACCGTCCGGCTGCACTGCACCGGGGCGCTCCCGGCCGGGGTCGAGGCCGACGTCGTCGGCACGCGTCGCGAGGCGGCCCACCTCACCTGCGTGGCCCCCGCGGCGACCCGTGCCTGGGAGTGGTCGGTGGGCCCGCTCCGGGTTCACACGAACGTCACGGGAGCGTGACTGGCGGGACAGAAGTGGTCCGTAACGTTCTGGTTGTCGAGTCCTCCACTCGGCGTCAGAAACGAGGGGGGTGGGGTCGCCGAGACGGTGAGAACCAGCGGAGCACATGGGTCGGCGTTCCCCGTGCTCCGCGTGTGGCACAAGGGTGTGGCCACGGTCCACGGCGATCCCACCACCTTCAGCACCCGCTCGGTGCGCTGATCACGCATCGGTGGTCACCGAGCCCACGACGTGGCGTCCGGACGATCCTGGCAACAGGTTCCTCCAGGCGCCACGTTCGTGCGTGCGGTCCCCGTCAGCCGCGGTGGAGCACCGCGACGCCGCGGTCGTCGCCGTCGGAGCCGGCGGCGTCGAGCAGGGTGCGCGCCGGGTCGGCGAACCCGCCGAGCACCATGCGGTCGGCCTGGCCCAGCAGCTTGTCGATGCCCAGCTCGTAGTCGCGGTCGGGCGTCTCGACCATGCCGTCGGTGTAGGTGACGATCGCGTCGCCGTGGCGCAGGCGTCCGCGCACGTCCACGAACTCGGGCGAGGGCACCAGGCCCAGCGCGGGTCCGGCGGACTCGTGGACGGTCCAGCGTCCCGATCCCGCGTGCCACTGCAGCGCGGGCGGGTGGCCCGCGGTGCGGACGACGAAGGCACCCGTGGGCAGGTCGATCTCGAGGTGCACGGCCGTCGCGAAGCCCTCCAGCCAGCGCTGCCGCATGACGTAGGCGTTGGCCGCGCGCAGGAAGCGCTCGGGCTCGACCGCGCCGAGCAGGCCGCCGAACGCGCCCGACAGCTGGAGCGCGCGCGTGCCCGCGTCGACGCCCTTGCCCGACACGTCGACGAGGACGACCTCGAGCCGCTGCCGCTCGTCGTCGAGGGTCGCGACGAGGAAGTCCCCGGCGAAGTCGGCGGCGTCGGCCGAGCGGACGTCCCACGACAGCCGCCAGCCCCTCGGCAGCTCGGGGAGGACGGCTCCGCCGAGGATCCGGTCGCGCAGGTCGTTGAGCGTGTCCTCGCCCAGGGCCGACGGCAGACCTGAGCGCCGACGGCTGACCTCGAACAGCGCGATGGCCGAGTAGATCGCCATGACGACGACGGCGCTGGTCCGCACCGTCGTCACGCCGATGGAGCCGAGCACCAGCGTGACGCCGATCGCGACGGTGACCAGCAGCGCCACGAAGCCCGTCATCCGCAGCAGCAGCGTGCCCAGCAGGATCGGGACCAGGAACGTGGTGAGCGGCACCAGGTTGTAGTCGGTGAGCCCGCCGATCGTGATGAAGATGGCCAGCACGCAGAGCGCGGTGCCCGCCGTCCGCTGGCCGTCGCTCGTGCCCAGCCGTGCGCGGAACAGCCGCTGCCGGATGCGGGTGGTCAGGGGCACGCCGTCGAGCAGCGAGCGCGTGCCGGCGGGGCGGACGCGCCGGGGCGAGGTCTCGACCTCAGGCCGCCTCGACACCGTTGCCTCCTGGTTGGGGTGGTCCCACGTGGACGCCTGCTACGTGACTCTAGTGGTGGTGCGTGGCACCCGTCTGCGAGTTCGCCGTTGACAGGTGGGGCACCAGAACAGGTTGCGTCCGGCCATCTCCTCGGTGCGGACGGGCGTGCCGCACACGAAGCACGGCTCGCCCTGGCGGCGGTAGACCCACACCCGCCCGGGAGGCTGCTCGGGCAGCGCCAGGGCCCGCTCCATCGACGCGGGGCGGGACGCGGTGTCGATGCAGTCGATCCGGCCGGTGCGCACGCCCTCGTGCATCATCACGACGAGGTCGTCCCACATGTCCTGCCACTCCGCGCGGTGCAGCAGCCGGCCTTCCATGAACGGGTCGATGCCGCGCCGGAACAGCACCTCGGCGCGGTAGACGTTGCCGATGCCCGCGACGACCTTCTGGTCCATCAGCATGCCGCCGATGGGCGCCCGGGAGCGGCGGATCCGGTCCCACGCCTGGTCGGGCACGGACTCCTCGCGCAGCGGGTCGGGCCCCAGGCGGTCGACGAGCGCGCCGACCTCGTCGGGGCCCATCAGCGCGCAGGCCGTGGCGCCCCGGAGGTCGAAGTAGGTGCGGTCGTCCTCCAGGCGCCAGCGCAGCGCGCCCCGGATCTCGCGCTCGTCGTCGTGCGCGAAGCGGGTGCGGCCGAACAGGCCCAGGTGCACGTGCACCTCGTCGGCGAGGCCCTCGAACCGGACGAAGACGTGCTTGCCCCAGGCGTCGGCGTGCTCGAGCACGCGTCCGTCGATCGCCGCGGCACCGACGTCGAAGCGGCCCTGCGGGCTCGACGAACGCGTGACGTGGCCGGCGAACTCCTTGCTGATCCGCCGGGCGAGCCGGTGGATCGTGTGACCCTCAGGCACCTGGGCGGGTCTGCTCGTACGCGGCGAGGAGGTCGATGCGGCGCTGGTGGCGCTCGGCCCCGCTGAAGGGCGTCCCGACGAAGCGGTCGACGATCGCGGTGGCCTCGTCCTCGGTGTGCATCCGGGCGCCGACGGCGACCACGTTGGCGTCGTTGTGCTGACGTCCGAGCTCGGCGGTCTCCAGCGACCAGGCCAGCGCGGCGCGGACGCCGACCACCTTGTTGGCGGCGATCTGCTCGCCGTTGCCCGATCCGCCGATCACGACGCCCAGCGAGCCGGGGTCGGCCACGACGGCCTCGCCCGCCGCGGTGCAGAACGGCACGTAGTCGTCCTCGGCGTCGAGCACGTGGGCGCCGTGGTCGACGACCTCGTGGCCCGCGGCCGTCAGGTGCTGGACGAGATGGGCCTTGAGGTCGAAACCGGCGTGGTCTGAGCCGACGTGGACGCGCATGCGCCCAGTCTCCCAGGAGCGGCCGTCAGTCGAAGATCGGGTCGCGGTCGCGGGTGCGCTTGAGCTCGAAGAACCCGTCGACGCCGGCGACCAGGTTGACGCCGTCCCACAGGCGACCGGCCGCGTCGCCCTTGGGCGCCGGTGTGACGACCGGGCCGAAGAAGGCGACGCCCTCGACGTGGATGACCGGGGTGCCGACGTCCATGCCGACGGGGTCCATGCCCTCGTGGTGCGACGCCTTCAGCTCGTCGTCGAGCTCGTCGCTGTGCGCGGCCTGCGCGAGCTCGGCCGGCAGGCCGACCTCCTCGAGCGCGCCGGCGATGGCGGCGTCCCAGTCCTCCTGCTTCTCCAGGTGGATGCGGTTGCCGAGCGCGGTGTAGAGGTCGCGCAGCACCTCGTTGCCGTGGGCCTTCTCCGCGGCGATGCACACACGCACCGGGCCCCAGGCCTTCTTCATCATCTCGACGTACTCCTCGGGGAGCTCACGGCCGTCGTTGAGGACGGCCAGGCTCATCACGTGGAAGACCGTCTCGACGTCGCGGACCTTCTCCACCTCGAGCATCCAGCGCGACGTCATCCAGGCCCAGGGGCAGATGGGGTCGAACCAGAAGTCGGCGGTCTTGGTCTCGGCGGCGGTGGCAGTCATGGGGCTCCTCAGGTGGACGGGCGGCAGGCACCAGGGTCCAACACCGGCTGGCCCTCGCGCATTTCGTGGACGAGCGACGCGACGACCGCCTCGAGGTGGCCGTCGTGACGCGCGGCGACCGCGCGCTGGCGCTGGTAGGACGCGCCGCGGTCGATGATCGTGCGGACGCCGGCGAGGTCGTCGACGCAGTCGAGCCGCTCGGCGATCGGGGCGAGCTCGTCCAGCATCCGCAGCAGGTCGGTGGTGACGAGGTCCTCGTGCCCGGTGTCGTCGAGGATGAGGATCGCGTCCATGCCGTAGCGCGCGGCGCGCCACTTGTTCTCCTGCGCGAACCATGGCGGCAGCACGGGCAGGGTCTCCCCCGCGTCGAGCCGGTCGGAGAAGTGCTCGACCAGGCAGTGCGTCAGGGCCGCGAGGGCGCGCACCTCGGCGAGCGTGGGCAGCCCGTCGCAGATGCGCATCTCGAGCGTGCCGAACTTGGGCGACGGACGCAGGTCCCAGCGGATCTCGTCGAAGCCGTCGATCACGCCGGTGTGCATCATGTCGGCGACGTAGTGCTCGAGCTCGTCCCAGCGCTCGAACTGGAACGGCAGGCCCGCGGTGGGCAGCTGCTGGAACATCAGGGCGCGGTTGGACGCGTACCCGGTCTCCTTGCCGCCCCAGAAGGGCGACGACGCCGACAGGCACTGGAAGTGCCCGAAGCAGGTGAGCATGGCCCGCATCAGCGGGAGCACCTTGCTGCGGTCCTCGATGCCGACGTGCACGTGCACGCCGTAGATCAGCATCTGCCGCCCCCACCACTGGGTGCGGTCGATCAGGGTGGCGTAGCGCTGCTTGTCGGTGACCTTCTGCTGGGCCCAGCGGGCGAACGGGTGGGTGCCGGCGCACATCAGCTCGACGCGCAGCGGGTCGGTGACGACGCGGATCTCCTCGATCGCGCGCTCGAGGTCGGCGGCGGCCTCGGCCACGGTGCTCGCGACGCCGGACACGATCTCCACGGTGTTGACCAGGAGCTCCTGGCGGATGTGGGGGTGCTCGACGCCGGGCGCGGGCTCGACGGCGTCGAGGACGGTCTGGGCGACCTGTCGCAGGTCGCCGGAGTCGCTGTCGACGAGCGCGAGCTCCCACTCGATCCCGATCGACGACCGCGCGGACTCGGCGAACGGGATCTCCATGGGGTCCATCCTCCACGATCCCCGTCGTCGCACCGTGACACCATGGCCTCCATGCCTGGAACGAACCTCACCCGCGAGGAGGCGCGCACCCGCGCCGCCCTGGTGACCGCCACCTCGTACGACGTCGCGCTCGACCTCACCCACTCCGAGACGCACTTCTGGTCCACCACGACCCTGAGGTTCACCAGCACCGAGACCGGTGCCTCCACCTTCGTCGACCTCGTCGACGCGCAGGACCCGCAGATCACGCTCAACGGCGAGCCCGTCGACGCCGCCACCGCCTACGCCGACAGCCGCATCGCGCTGTCCGGCCTGCAGGCCGAGAACGAGCTGGTGGTCTCCACCGCGCTGCCGTTCTCGCACGCCGGCGAGGGCCTGCACCGCTTCGTCGACCCGGTCGACGGCCGCGTCTACCTCTACACGCAGTTCGAGGTGGCCGACGCGCGTCGGGTCTTCGCCGACTTCGAGCAGCCCGACCTCAAGTCGGTCTTCACCTTCCACGTCACCGCCCCGGCCGGCTGGCAGGTGGTGTCGAACTCCGCCACGCCCGAGCCCGAGGCCGCCGGCGACGGCGTCGCCACCTGGCACTTCGCGCCCACGCTGACGATGTCCACGTACATCGCGGCGATCATCGCGGGCGAGTACGACACCGTCCGCGACACCTACACCGGCGCGTTCGACGACATCCCGCTCGGCATCCTGGTGCGCCGCTCGCTGGCCGAGCACCTGGACGCCGACGAGATCTTCGAGATCACCAAGCAGGGCTTCGGGTTCTTCGAGGACGTCTTCGAGATGGGCTACCCGTTCGGCAAGTACGACCAGGCGTTCGTCCCGGAGTACAACATGGGCGCGATGGAGAACGCCGGCGCCGTGACGCTGCGCGACGAGTACGTCTTCCGCAGCCGCCAGACCAGCTCGTCGTACTCCAGCCGCGCCAACACGATCCTGCACGAGATGGCGCACATGTGGTTCGGCGACCTCGTGACCATGCGCTGGTGGGACGACCTGTGGCTGAACGAGTCGTTCGCCGAGTGGGCGGCGTCCTTCGCCCAGGCCAAGGCCACCAAGTACCCCGAGGCGTGGACGTCGTTCACCAACTCGCGCAAGAACTGGGCCTATCGCCAGGACCAGCTGTCGTCCACGCACCCCATCGCGGCCGACAACTTCGACCTGCACGCCGTCGAGTCCAACTTCGACGGCATCACCTACGCCAAGGGCGCCTCCACGCTCAAGCAGCTGGTGGCCTGGGTCGGCGAGGACGACTTCCTGGCCGGGCTCCGCGCCTACTTCTCGCGCCACGCGTTCGGCAACACCGACCTCGGCGACCTGCTCGTCGAGCTCGAGAAGGCCTCCGGCCGCGACCTGCAGGCCTGGACGCAGGAGTGGCTGCGCACGTCCGGCGTCAACACGATGCGCGCCCGCTTCGCGACCGACGACGACGGCGTCTTCACCTCGTTCGTGATCGAGCAGGAGGCCGCCGAGGCGTTCCCCACGCTGCGCCGCCACCGCATCGCCGTCGGGCTGTACGAGCGCACGGCCGACGGCCTGGTGCGTCGCGAGCGCGTCGAGACCGACGTCGAGGGCGCCTCCACCGAGGTCGCCGAGCTGGTCGGTCTGCGCCGCCCCGACCTCGTGCTGCTCAACGACGACGACCTCGCGTACGCCAAGATCCGCCTGGACGAGCGCTCGCTGTCCACGCTCACCGAGTCGATCTCCGAGCTGCCCGACTCCCTGGCCCGCGCCCTGTGCTGGGGCGCCGCGTGGGACATGACGCGCGACGCCGAGATGACCGCGCGCGACTACGTCACGCTCGTGCTGGCCGGCGTCGGCACCGAGACCGACCTCACCGCGGTCGGCTCGCTGCTGGCCCAGGCCCGGACCGCCGTGTCGCTCTACTCGGCCCCCGAGCACCGCGACGAGCTGGCGGCGCGCTGGGAGACCGGGCTGCGCGGCCTGCTCGACTCGGCCCAGGCCGGCAGCGACCACCAGCTGGCGCTGCTCCGCTCGTACGCGGCGTCGGCCCGCAGCGCCGACGCCACCGGCTTCGTCGCCGACGTCCTCGCCGGGCGCACCGAGGTGCCGGGCGTCAGCCTCGACGCCGACCTCCGCTGGACCCTCGTCACCGCGCTGGCCCGTGCCGGTGTCGCCGACGACGCCGCCATCGACGACGAGCTGCGCCTCGACGACACCATCTCCGGGCGCGAGCACGCTGCGGCGGCGCGCGCGATCCGTCCCACCGCCGAGGCCAAGGCCGACGCGTGGGAGGCCGTCGTCGGCGACGGCGAGCCGCTGCCCAACGAGACCGAGCGCAGCATCGCGCTGGCGTTCCAGGTGTCGGGCCAGGGCGACGTGCTGGAGCCCTACGTCGACAGGTTCCTCGAGGTCGCCCCGGCGGTCTTCGCCCGCAAGGGCGTCTGGCGCGCGTCGGTCGTGCTGCTCAACATGTTCCCGCGGGCCAACCCGACCCGCGAGATCCTGGCCAAGGTCGACGCCCGCCTCGCCGACGAGTCCGTCGACGCAGGCACGCGCCGCTACCTCGGCGAGGGCCGCGACGACCTCGTCCGCGCGCTCGCGGCGCAGGAGTTCGACGCGTCGCGCTGACGTCGTGAGCCCCGCCACAGCCACGGCCGTGGCGGGGCGCGAGGTGGCACGCTGGAGGCGTCCGGGGACTCCCACCGAGGAGCCGCGAGAAGCACGAAGGAGAACGCCATGACCTCCAGCACGCCCGAGGAGCCCGCGCCGTACGGCGGCGCCGCCCCCGTCGAGACCGCGGCACCCCGCAAGCGGGTCCGCACCCACACGCTCCAGCAGATGAAGGAGCGCGGAGAGCACTGGTCGATGCTCACCGCCTACGACCAGTACGCCGCCCAGGTGTTCGACGAGGCGGGCATCCCCGTCCTGCTCGTCGGGGACTCGGCGTCCAACAACGTGTTCGGCAACGAGACCTCGCTGCCCGTCACCGTCGACGAGCTGATCCCGCTCGCCCGTGCCGTCGTCCGCTCGGCGAGGTACGCGCTCGTGGTCGCCGACCTGCCGTTCGGCAGCTACCAGGGCTCGCCGCAGCAGGCGTACGAGACCGCGGTGCGGTTCATGAAGGAGGCCGAGGCGCACGCCGTCAAGCTCGAGGGCGGTGCCGAGATGGCCCCGCAGGTGGAGCTGCTGACCCGCGGCGGCGTCCCCGTCATGGCGCACATCGGCTTCACCCCGCAGTCCGAGCACACCCTCGGCGGCTACCGGGTGCAGGGGCGCGGCGACGCCGCCGAGCGCACCCTCGCCGACGCCGAGGCGCTGCAGGAGGCGGGCGCGTTCGCCGTCGTCATGGAGATGGTGCCCGCCGACGTCGCGGCCGAGGTGACCAAGCGGCTGCGCATCCCCACGGTGGGCATCGGCGCGGGGCCGTCCACCGACGGCCAGGTGCTCGTGTGGCAGGACATGATGGGCCTGCGCACCGGCCGGATGCCGCGGTTCGTCAAGCAGTACGCCGACCTGCGCGGCGTCATGCTCGAGGCGGCACGCGCCTACGACCGCGACGTTCGTGAGGGCGTCTTCCCGGCGCCCGAGCACAGCTTCGAGTCGTAGCGGCCCTCAGCGCGCCCGGCCGTCGACGGTGG
>NZ_JBMGQR010000065.1:0-24625 GCF_049059935.1 Solicola agrisoli
TCGGCCGGTGCTGCGGGCAGGAAGAGGTATCCCTGTGCCTCGTCGCATCCCATGGCGTCGAGCATGTAGAGGGTCTCAACATCCTCGACGCCCTCGGCGACGACGCGCAGGTCGAGGTTGTGGGCGAGCTGGATGGTGGAACGGACGAGAACCCCGTCTCGGGCGTCGACGGTCATGGTCCCGACGAAGCCTCGGTCGATCTTCAGCTTGTTCACCGGCAGCTGCTTGAGCTGGGCCATGGAGGAGTAGCCGGTGCCAAAGTCGTCGATGGAGATGGTGATGCCCGCATCGCTGAGCGATCTCAACGATCGTTCGGCGACGGTGGGGTCCTGAAGCATGCTGGACTCGGTCACCTCGAGCTCGAGCAGACACGCCGGCACGCCCGCGACCTCGAGCAGGGCGATGACCTGCTGGGGAAAGTCCGGGTCGCGCAAGGAGCTCGCCGAGACGTTGACGGCGACCGGCAGGTGGAGCCCCTGGTCAGTCCACACCTTGAGCTGGTCGATCACGGTACGCAGGACGAGTGTGGTCAGGGGTCGGATCAATCCGGTGGACTCGGCCAGGGGAATGAACTCACCTGGTGACACGGTGCCGCGCTCGGGGTGGGTCCATCGGATCAGGGCCTCGGCCCCCAGCACCGTTGAGGGGGCCGCCACGTCGATCTTGGGCTGGTAGTGCACAGCCAGCTGGTCCCCGTCGAGTGCGCAGCGCAATGCGGCGGCCAATCCGAGGCGGTCCGAGCTGTGCTGGTCGCGCGCCGGCTCGTAGACGACGAGGCTGCCGCGGCCGGCCTTGGCCTCGTTCAGGGCGACACCCGCTTGGCGCATCAGGGTATCCGCGTCACCACCGACCGCAGGTGAGACCGCGAGCCCGATGCGCGCATCGACGTGCACCTGGACACCGGCGGTGAAGAACGGGACCGCCAGCGCGGACCGGGCCCGTCGGGCGACGTCTTCGACGTCGGCAGGGTCGGCACCGGTCAGGACGAGTCCGAACTCGTCACCGCCGAGCCTGGCGATGGTCTCACCCGCAGGCAGGCCATCAGAGAGCCGAGCTGCGACCGACCGCAGGAGCTCGTCACCTGGTGCATGGCCCAGCGTGTCGTTGACCTCCTTGAACCGGTCGAGGCCGAGGACGGCAACGGCGGTCGAGGACGGGACTGCGCTCTCCTGCCCCAGCCTCTGGCCCACCAGCTGAAGGAACCGGTGCCGGTTGGGCAATCCCGTGAGCGTGTCGTGGTTGGCCTCGAAGCGCAGTGACTGCTCGGTGGCGACGCGTTCCACGACGCGAGCCAGGTGCTCGCTGATCTGGGCCAGGATTCGCAGCAGCTGGGAGTCCGGCTCCACCACGTTCGTGGACAGGCACTCGAGCACGGCGGCGACCTGATCGTCGACCACGACGGGGAAGGCGACCGATCCGTGCAGGCCGGCGGTCCGAGCAGCCGCGACGCGTCGGTAGTCGGGGTCCTTGACGATGTCGCGGATCCAGGCCGGCTCGGCGCCCCGCAGGACCGCACCGATCAGACCGTCGCCGGGTCCGAACCGCAGGTGGGTGGACGCCGAAAGGAATGTGCCGTGGCGAGCACGGTCGCGACAGTAGCCGCCGGCGGCGACCTGCAGGGTCCCGTCGCCGGCGCCCTGGACCCATGCCTGGCCCACGGGCCAGTCCAGGTGGACGCACAGCTGCTCCAGCGCGGTGCTGAATGCCTGCTCGGTGGTGCGCGCGGCATTGGCGCCCGCAGCGACAGACTCGAGCAGAGCCAGCTCCTGCTGGCGGTCGTAGAGCTCTCGGGTGCTCCGCTCGGCGATCGCCTCGGCCTCACGGCGGGCGCGTCGCTCGCGCTCCAGCCTGCGCTGGACACGAGCCAGGGTGTCCACGAGGTCAGCGTCCGCCCGGGTGGGCAGGGTGTCCTCGCGGCGACTCATGGGTGCGACACCACCAGCAAGCAGTGGTCGTCATCTCGCTTCATGCAGCGGGGCTGGGTGATGACCAGGTCCTCACCGAAGTGGTCGCCGGCCCCGTAGAGCAGCCCCTCGGCGAACGAGCACATCTGCCGCGCGGACCGGTACTCCATGCCCAGGGCCGACGGGTCGGAGGTGTCGAAGGCGAACTGGGGGGTAGCGGCACCGGGGTACAGCTTGTGCACCTCGGGATGGATGACCTCGTTCAGGCCCATCGCGAACGAGCGAGTGCCGGAGTGGCGGGAGAAGAGCCCGGGGTAACGCTGGACGAAGATGGGCATGGCCTGCCGCCCGATCCATCGCACGATGTCGTCGGCGGGCGTCTCCAAGGCGGCCGATGCGGCCGCGACCAGACGACCCAGGTCTGCGTCGGGGTAGTCCCCCAGCGAGGTATACGCACCATCAACCCCCGCCTGATCGACCAGCGCGTCCCAGGTGTCCTCACCATGCTCGGCTGTCACGATGTCTTCGACGAGGTTGAAGATGATCCCTTTCACACCGTCATGATCGGCACCGGAGCTTCGGACCTGAGGGCCCACCGAAAACCCGTGTCGCACAGTCCGTGCGCCACGTGCCTCCGCTCCGCGCAAGCGGCTCCTACAGACGAAGGGGCTGGAAACGTGAAACAGATGTTGAGCGAGGCATAACCACAGCAGGAACCGCACGCGGGACCCGCTAACGGGCACCGGTCCCCCAATCGTCTCCGAGCGGCCCTCGACTTCCCATGGGAATTCCCTGGTGAACGGTGGCCGCTGTCCTGTTCCCGGTGGGTAGTTGTCGCCGGTTGGGTTTGCTTGAGGGAGCGGGTGGAGACGATCAGTGACGCTTGCGGGATACGGCCGAGCGCGGGGGTGCCGCGCGCATGTGGTCGCGCACCGGCGAGAGCAGGTCGGCCAGAACCTGCGTGTCCCGGCGCGACAGGGGTCCGAACAGCTGCTGGCGCACCATCTCGACGTGGCCGGGGATGACCTGCTCGACGATCGCCCGTCCGGCGTCGGTGATCGTGACCGTGACGCCGCGCTCGTCGTCGACGGACGGCGTACGCGAGACCAGGCCGGCCTTCTCGAGCAGTCCGGCCTGGTAGGTCAGGCCGCTGCGGCTGTACACGACGCCGTCGGCCAGGTCGGTCATCCGCTCGCTGCCGGTGGCCGAGTCCAGGCCGAGGCGGGCCAGCAGCTGGAACTGGACGTAGCTCAGGTCGCCGTCCTCGCGCAGCTGCTGCTCGACCGCGTGGCGCAGGAGTCCCGCGACCTCCATCAGCGCGAAGTACGCGCCCAGCTGCTCGTGGTCCAAGGACGGGGACGGGGTCGTCATGACGCCAGCCTACAAGTAGTGCGCATTCGAAGCACTTGCTTCGAGTTCGCAGCACTCCTAACGTCCCTTGTGCTTCGAATCCGCAGCATCGCCACGACAGAGGAGATCACCATGAAGGCCATCCGCTTCCACCAGTACGGCGACGCCGACGTCCTACGCCTCGAGGACGTCGACCCCCCGGTCCCCGGCCCCGGCCAGGTGCGCGTGCGCGCCGCCGGCACGACGTTCAACGGCGTCGACGGCAACATCCGCGCCGGGAACATGCAGGGCCCCATGCCACTGACGCTGCCCCACGTGCCCGGCGTGGACCTCTCCGGCACCGTGGACGCGCTCGGTGCCGGAGTCGAGGGTCTCCAGGTCGGCGACCGGGTGGTCGGGTTCCTGCCCTTCACCGGCGACGGCGCGTCGGCCGAGCATGTTCTCGCTTCGGCCGAGATCCTGGCCCCGGCACCCACCTCGATCCCGCTCGCCGACGCGGCCGCGCTCCCCGTGGTCGGACTCACCGCCTGGCAGGCCCTGTTCGAGCACGCCGACTTGCGGGCCGGGCAGCGGATCGCCGTCAACGGAGCGGGCGGAGCCGTCGGTGGGTAGCCGACGGTGTCGCCCTTGGTCAGCGTCTTCGCGACGGACGCGAGGTCGTCCCACGTCTTCGGGACGTCGGACTCCCCCTCCGTCCGCGGGAACAGGGTGCGGGGGGCGCCGGTTCTCCCTGGTGTGAGCACCTCGTCCGAGCACCGCACCGATCACCACTGCCACAATCGGTGGCGTTGATCTATCGTTCGGACGCCTGACCCGAACACCGCGTCTCGCCGCCCGTCGGCGATGGGTTGCAAGGCCAGCCGCACGAGCTCGGGATCGGCCAGCAGGGCGCCGACCGCGCCCTCCACGGTGAGTGACACGGTGGGCCTCAGGCCGGCACCATCGCCGCCTGCACCGCGGCGACGACCTCGGTCGGCACCTGGTGCATGTGGTGATCGACCCTGGCGTGGTCAGCGACCTGAGCCAGGATGTCGGACTCGGTTCCGGTGAAGGTGGCTGTGCACCCTGGCACGACGTCGCCGCATCGGAATGCCTTTATCTTCGCTTCTCCTCCTGCCGCGGCAGTCGCCGCGCATGTTCAGTCTGAGGAACAGTGCGGCCTTGCGTAATCAAAATGGAGGAATGGCTTGAGCTCTTGAGGATTGGCGACGGTGCGTCGATCAGTCGTCAGGACACGAGGAGGGTTCGAAGGTCATCGCGTAGTAGGTCTGCACGTCGATCTGCTTGACGGTGACGTCGGCCAGACGCTTCATGGTGCGTTCGGTGGCGGCGGCGAAGTCGTGGGCGTCGTTGTTGTAGGCGCAGATGTCGTAGCCCACGACGGCGCCCACTTGCTGGGCGCGGCTACACATGGCCGTCAGCATCCGGGTGAGGGCGGACGAGCGCTGGTAGTCGGGGTGGACCAGGGTGAATCCGAGGTACAAGATCGCGCCTCGCGCGTGGTGGTCGGGATAGCGGTGGGCGTAGAACGATGGTGAGATCCACGGCACGGAGGTCAGGTCGTCGGTCAGAGTGCTGATGGCGACCGCCCGGTCCCGATCGAAGGCGATGTACTTTTCCACCCCGGGGTCTTGCATCTCCGCGTCGAACTCTTCGGGGGTCAACAGGTGTCGTGCGGCAGCCCGCTCGGCTAGGTCGCCGAAAGCGGCCACGTAGAGCGAGTAGAAGGCGGCCAGGGCCGTCGTATCGACGGTGCGAACGACTCGAATGTCCACGTGGGCTCCTCCCCGAGCGGGTGGGCCAGGTGCCTGGCCGGGCCTCAAGACCCTACCGAGAGCGGGGCGTGATCGACGATTCCGACGCACCGGCCCAGCATTGAGGGTGGCAACCGGGACCGACGCTGGGTGCGCCAGAGGAACATGCGCCCACCTAGGTGGCTGGGCCGTGGGTTAGCCAGCGAGCTGGACGCCCGGGGCTGTCGGGGCGAGCGCCGCTCCGGGTGCAGGTCGGCCGAGCAAGAAGCCTTGAAGATAGTCACAACCCAGCATTTTGAGGTGTTCGGCCTGCTGGGTGGTCTCCACTCCCTCGCCGACCACCGCTGCGCCTGTCGCGTGGCTCATGGCGATCACCGCGGTCACGACGGCCTCGTTCGCCAGACCGTCTCCGTCACCGGAGATGAAGCTGCGGTCGATCTTGATGACCTCTGGCTGCAGCTCTCGGATGTGTGTCA
Source organism: Solicola agrisoli (assembly GCF_049059935.1). Taxonomy (NCBI): domain Bacteria; kingdom Bacillati; phylum Actinomycetota; class Actinomycetes; order Propionibacteriales; family Nocardioidaceae; genus Solicola; species Solicola agrisoli. Next base: position 5,485 of record NZ_JBMGQR010000065.1, read on the forward strand.
GCGCTGCGTATCCGGTGCCGAAGTCGTCGAGCGCGACCTGTACACCGATCTCACGCAGGTCGTAGGCGATCTGCGCGGCGTCGGAGGTTCCGGCCAGGGCGATGGTTTCGGTCAGCTCGAGCCATATCAGACCGGGATCGAGGTTCAACTGGGCGAGGAGCTGGCGAACCGATGCCACGAATCGGCCGTCCTCGAGCTGCCGTGGCGACAGATTGATCGACATGATGAGCGGCCGGCCGGGGTGGGCTGCGAGCCGGTGGGCGAGCTCGGCCATCGACGTGCGCAGGATCCACTCCCCCAGCTCGCCCATGAGGTGTGATCGTTCGGCTGCCTCGATGACCTGGTTTGGGGGCACTGATCCCAGGACCGGGGAGTTCCATCGCAGGAGGGCTTCGAAGCCTCGGGTCTCGAGCGAGGTGGCGTCCACGATGGGCTGGTAGTACATGGACAGCTGATCGGTGCCCAGCGCGCTGCGCAACTCGTCGACCATCAGCGCCTGCGCGGCGAGGGCTTGGTCCATTTCGAGTGTGTAGATGGCCACACCGTCTCGGTGGGAGTTCTTGACCGCGTACATGGCGAGGTCGGCATGCCGCATGAGCGCCTCGGCGTCAGTGTCGGCATCGGCCTGCGCCACGCCGACCGAGACACTCAACTGCCGTCGTGTGGCGGCGTTGATCTGCAGGGGCGGGTCGAGTGCTGCCCGGAGTCGCCCTGCAGCATTCCAGGGGTCGTGGTTGGTCAGTACGAGGAACTCGTCGCCTCCGACGCGGCCCAGCACCTCCCCTGGCCTGAGCGCGGCGGCGAAGCGTTCGGCCACCTGTACGAGGACGCGGTCGCCGACGGTGTGGCCCCATCCGTCGTTGATGGGCTTGAAACCGTCAAGGTCGACGTACAACAGGTGCCAGGTGCCAGGGGTGTGGCTGAGGTGGTGGTCGATGAGTCGCAGCACGGTCCGCCGGTTGAGCAGGCCGGTCAATGAGTCGTGCTCGGCGGCGCGGCGGGTGATCTGCTCGGCGACTTTTAGTCGTTGGGCGGCCGCCGACAGGTGGCTGGCGGTCACCACCAGGCGGGCGAAGACGGCGGCGATCACGAGCCCCGACATGGCCACGCGAACCATCTGGTCCACGTGGCCTTCGGGGCGGTCCAGAGCGGGCAGTGCGACCGGGACCGCCAGGGCCGCGACGAGCAGCACGAAGCGCGCCCGCTCTGAGGACCACGACGATCTCTGCGACGGTGAGAGAAAGGCTTCGAGCGACGGGTGGAGGGCCATGGCGCCGAAGAACCCGAAGGACAGCAGATATCCGAGGGACCAGTACCGCTCGGGCACGGGGATGGACCAGCCGGCGTCGTACGCGGCGTAGGTCAGGTCGCCGCTCAGCAGCAAGAGCATGGCCGCCACCGTGAGCAGCGATGCGGCCATCAGCGCGGTTCGCCGGAACGCCAGTTGGACCAGCACGGCCAGCAGCAGCACGTCGGCTGCGACGTAGGCCGCTGACCGTAGTCCATCGAAGGTCGAACGTCCCGACATGGTGATGGCTGGCTCGACCAGGAGAACCCACGCCACGAGGCTGACGCTGAAAGTGACCGCGAGGACGTCGAGGACCACCGAGACCGGTGTGGTTGCCGACGTTCGCAGCATGCGTGCAAGGAAGATCAGCAACCCGAGATACCCGGCGAAGGTGAAAGCGTCTGCCAGTCCCGAGACGTTGCCCGAGCTCAGCGCGTCGCTGGGTCGCAGCACGATTCCGATCAGGAAGCAGGAACCGGCTCCGACGAACACCAGCAGGACGGGGCGTGTGATGGCCGTTGCGGTCATCATCCCGCGCGCGACCGCAGCCATGGACGCGATCCCGACAACGACGATCAAGACGCCGCCGATCGGGCCGGATGTGAAAGGCACTGCAGCTGTGCTTCCCAGGGCCACCGCGAGTACCGACCAGGCTGCCGATGGTCCATGTGACGGGACCGAGCTTTGGGCGTCCGCCGGGTGGGCGGCTGTGTGGCCGGTCATGTCCCCACCCCCTCCCTGCGCCGCTCGATGCGGCCGAGCGTGAATCTACTTCAAATACATGAGAGCGGTGGAGGATTTGAGCAGTACGGGTGCGTAGCGTTCACGTACCACTGGGGCACCTGCAGACGCAGCTCGCTTCGCGCGGGCCCCGATCGACTGACTGGACGGCGGTGCGGCAGCCTGGGTCGGTGGGTGGGCGTGAACGGCGCTCCGAAGTCCGCCTGTGGCCCGGGCCGACGCGGTTCAGAAGTGAGCGGTCGAACACGTCGTGCGAGCGTCCCGCCGTGAGGCCTCGGAGAAAGTTCACGGCGGGACGTGCCACCAGTCTCCACCAGGCGCTGCGTTGGGGGGACCAGATTGGTCTAGGTGTTGCGCGTGAACGACCGGTTGCGACTGGTCGGGGTGCCGTGGATGAGATGGGGTGGCGTTGGGATGTCAGTCAAGGGGGTCGTGCGGTCCGGTCTGGATCACTTGCTGGTTGGTGACGATCCAGGCGGTGCAGTACGTGGTGCTGGTATGGGACACGTTGCGATGGGAAGGGGTAAATGCGCTCCAGCTGGCCAAGACCAGCAAGGTGTCCGCCTGACGAACAGTCGGCGGCATGAGGTGGGGTGGTCCACGCAGGACGAGTCGGTCGCTGGAGTCGGTGGCCGCTACGCGCAAGAAGATGGAGAGGTCGTCGGCGTCGCGCCGTCGATTGTGGGTACGTGTGATTTGTTGGACCTGCCCGGTGACGGCGACAGGGTGATCAGGTATCGAGTGGTCACGGGCCTGTTGTAGCAGCAGGTGGTGCCGGCTTGGCGGGAAGTACAGATCGCCCCAACCCAGTTCGGTGCTCGGTTGACCGTGGCCGGGTTGCCACAGGGCGGCGAATTTCAGCATCTGCCGCGGTTGGTCGTCGAAGTGTCGGAGCAGGTCGAGGATGCGGTGCGCGTCGGTGATGGACGACCGGGCCGGTGCGTCGGAGCCAGGTTGACCTGTCGACGATGGGCCATCGGAATCCTCCGCGCCTTTGGACGGTGTCATCGCGCGGTCATCGACCCGGTGGTCAGTGGTGGGGACCACCGGTGCGAGTACCCAGGTCGCGGCAATGTCGATGCCGCGATGTCCCGCTGTGTGTTTCTCGTCGTTCGTCGACGCACTCGAAGGCCGCTGGTGTGGCAGGAAGGCGCAGGCGTCGTCATGGGGCGTGGAATCGTCGTCGACGCGTGGCCAGGTGGCGAAATGGGCCAGGACGCGGGTGCCGCCGGCACGAGTGTGGGAGCGGCGGGGCGCGACACGGGCGGTGCAGCCTCCGCACAGCCAAACTCGGTGCCGGTGCTCGGCGTCGGTGGTGTCGATCTGGTGCGGGTACAGCCGGCAGGTGGGGTCGGCGGCAGCGCGGGCGTAATCAATCACCGCCCGACTCCCCCGACGTCCGAGCCCCACATCGCGGTCAACCCGACGTCCGCCTTCGGCTCGGCCGCCGGCGATGGGTCCAGAGGCGGGTCGTCGAGGCGAAATCTGCGGTCATCGACGGGGTCGCGGCGACGTTGGTTATGGAGCGCGACGGCTTCCCGGCGTACCCAATTGTCGGGGCGTCCCGGTGGGACGGCGAGGTCGTGTGCGGCGATCAGTCGGTGGCTGCCGGTCGATGAGACGGGCTGAGGTGGTTGCTGGCCCGACCTTGCGGTGCCTGGCGAGGTTTTCGCGCCAGAGCCGGTGTGTGCCGCCATCGCCCACACATAGCAGGTTGCTATGGGTTACGAGAAGTGTGACCGCTCAATTTTCGGACAGGCCGCGGCCATCGGTGCCGGAGAGCGGTCTGTAGGGCTACCGCTGTTGGGGTCGAAGTGATGCGTGCATCTACCCGCTGGCGGCTTCTTCGAGGCCGCAGCGGGTTGCTTCCTGCCGCTGGGCCGCATGGGCGTCCGAGCGACGGCGCTGCGGGCGCCGTCGATATGGGCCGGCGGACACTGGGTGGACGCAAGTGACAGCACCACGCCAGTGCCAGGCCGGTGAAATCATCGGGTCCGATGCCTCGGTGGCTGGAATGCGGGTGCCAGGCCAAGTGGCGATCGCAGGTGGTCCAGGTGTTTTCCGCTTGAGCGTGACGATGGTGCGGGTCGCGGTGCGTGTACTCGAGCGTTGGCGGCATCCGGGGACGCTGTAGTGCTCGGCGGGAAGCCCTCCCCGCCCTGCGCAGCTGCGGTCGAAGAATCACATGCGCTCAGGCCAGGTGGTCCTTTAAGGAGGCGATAATCAGCTGGGTGCGAGTGGCGGCCCCCGTGGAGTCGACGAGTTCGTCCAGGACGGCCAGGGTGCCGGCGTCGAGACGGATCTCGGTGGCGACGCTTGCGGTGGCGGCACCACGCACCGCTGGTCGGGTAAACAGGGCACCAGCGCCGCTGGTGGGCCGCTGCTCGGCGGCGACGAGGTCACCGAGGGTTCCGGCAATGTGGGCGGCCTCGATAGCGTCCAGGACGACGTGCGCCTGGCTGGTGCCGTCCCGGCTGACCCGCTCGGTCAGTCCGCGTGCGAGGTCCTCGCCGAGCCGGAACGGCACTCGGCGGGTGCCGCCCGTGGTTTGGGAATTGGGCTGGGCCGCGCGCGCGGGTTGGGTCGCCTGTTCCCTGCGGGTCCGCCCCGGCGTCGAGGGGCGGGGGCTGGCGGCCCGGGCGGTCTGTGCCCGCGTGTCGGTGCTGGGTGTTGACTTCTCCGACATTTCCGATGTGGCGTCGGTGCGACTGGCGGTCGCCGATTCGCTCGGGTCGGTGTCGTCGGTGGGGTCGACGGCGGGCAGTGGCTGCCTCTTGGTAGCTGGTTTGGCCAGGATCCCCTCGAGGCTGCGGAACCTGGTGGACTCGCTCATGCCACTCCCCTGCTCTGGGTCTCCAGGTGGTCCAGTCGTTGCAACACCTGCTCGGTGACGGCGACGTAGTCTGCGGCCAGCGCCGGCGCCGATCCGGGCAGCCGTTGTGGGGCAGTGCCGTCGCGCAGGGACTTCCAGAACGGCTGAGCACCTTCGACCTTCTCCGCGAGCTCGTGGACCAGCAGGCCCTTCGCGCGGGTCTCGCGAGCGACGGCGTCGCTGGCGCGGATCGTGGCGTCGAAGAGCGGCGCGACAGTCCCCACGGTGGCGGCGATGTCGGCGGCGGCGTCGGCGCGGACCCGAGTGGCTGCGGTGGGGACGCCGGTGAGGACGACGCCCAGCAGGTCGAGCTGATGGACGTCGCTGCGCGCGTCGACGACGCGTTCGGCGATTCGTCCGATGGCGCGGATGGAGGAGGCGTCGGCTTTGGTGGGAATGAGGAGCCAGCGAGCGGCGCCCAGCGCGATGACCTGCAAGGTGACGTCGATGGGTGGGGTGTCGACGACGACGAGGTCGTATTGGCCGGCCAGGGGCGCCAGGCTGCGAGCGAGCAAGTCGGTGGTCGATGCACCACGCGACAACCGAGAGACCAGTGCGCCAGTGACGTCGGAGAGGTGCTCGCCTCCTGTGATGACGTCGAGGTTCGGGCGGACGTCGGTGAGGGTCGGTCGTAGCGCAGAGCCGGTGACCAGGGCTGCCGCGAGTTGTTCGCCGTGGTCGTCGGTGTTGTCGTCGAAATAGCCCAGATCGTCGGACAGATCACCTTGGGGGTCAAGGTCGACGAGCAGGGTGTGGTACCCAGCAGCTGCGGCAAGGCCGGCGAGGTTCGCCGACAGGCTCGTCTTCGTGACCCCTCCTTTGCCGTTGGCAACGCAGACGACGCGAGCGAGACGGTCGTAGTCGATGTCCATGTGGGGATCCTGGCGGGTGACCGCCCGTCGGTCCAGCAGGCGCGCCGGTCGATGCATCTGCTGTGTGGGCGGATGATCATCCCGCTGACATGTCGTGTGTCGAAGCTGTGTGGTCGACGTGTGTCAACACGGGCGTCAACGCCTGTGGCTAACCAGTTGAGTACACATCTGGACGACCACTGTTGCACCATTTGTTGCGCCACACGTTGCTCCGCTGGTGCCACCATGTGGTGCTTCATGCGTTGCACCATCCGCTACGCCGTATGGCCACACGTAGTCGCACCATGTGTCCTGCCATACGTGGTGTCATATGACTGTCATCGACGATCTCAGCCCACGCCCGTGGACGGGCGGACCGCCGACTCTCCACTGGTGGACCGGTTTCGATTCCGCGCGGCACTGTGCCGACCTCTCTCGACTGACACCCCGGTGGCCAACCGACAAGGTGTCCGCATTCTCAACGCTCGTTCATCGATTCAAGCGCAAGCTCTCCTGGGGGCCTTTCACAGCGGCGCCCGTCAAGGAGGAGCAACGACGGGCGGCTTGCTGGCCTGGACCCATGGTGTAGCGGTCTTGAGGCCGACACCAAGCGATAGGGGCTCGCCGGGCGTGTACAGGGCGGGCCAGGGGCCGGGGCGGTAGTCCTGCGCCCACTTTCGCTTGTCGGAATTCGCTCCATGTTTCGAGCAGTTACGTTCGCGAACTTCGCCATACCCTGTTTGCAGGGCTCTGGCTCGAGTTTCTCGCTCGAGTGGATGACACTCATGACACGGATGTGCGCCATGGACGCGCAGCGTGGTTACGTACCTACTGAGAGCCGCCCTGAGGACCCGAGACCTTCAGGGCGGTTTCCCCACGTTCGGAGCGGGTTGGTCGGGCCACCGGGCCGAGGTAGTGGCGCGACTGTGTCTGACCGTGCGCGAGTTCGTGCATCTGGGATAAGCCGAGGTGGGCGTCAGGCACGATCTCGATTAACGTCCCTGGTCAGTACATGTTGTCGGCCGGAGAGCAAGAACGTCACCTTGTGCACCGCAACGGCGGTCACGGGAGGGCCGTTCCCAGGGCTCCCCGTCGAAGCCCCAAGAACGGCGACTACGACGCGACACCGCCTATCGCCACAGGGCGGGCAGGGCGGCGCCGCGGTCTCGATCATCACCGCTTCGTCCTGCACCCAACACGTGGTCTTCCCTGCACGGGGCGGGGTGGTTCGAGTCGGTGACAACTCCGGGTCAAGGTTTGCTCAGGAATCCCTTCCTGACCAATCTGATTGGCGCTGGGGCGCGGCTTGACGGTGAGACTGGGCCGGTGGGTTCGGGCCCGCGCCGCTGATAGACCCTTCTGACGAACAGGACTGGCCCATGCCTCTCGCGACAAACGTCTCATTCCTGGCCACTGCGCCTCTGGTTGTCCCGGGGGCCATCACGGTCGCCGAGGCCGCAACGAGGCTGGGAATTTCGCCGCGCACGGTGCGTCGCTGGGTAGAGCGGGGGCGTCTGAGTGCGTCGACGTCTGGCGATGGCCGGATCTTGCTCAGCAGCGACGCGGTCGAAGACATGAGGGCGCGTGTCACGACTGACCCTGCATGCTTGTTGTGGTGACGGCCCCCAGCGAGCTGGTCCTGCGAACAGCAGCGGCCGTGGGGGAACTCGCGTATGAACGCCGCGCAGCCGCTGAACATCACGTATGCCCCTGTACGGTGCCGGCGGATACTTTCAGAGCGTGTGCGATATCTGTCATCGCTTGGCCATCTGCAAGTAGTTCATGACCTCCAGTCCGCGGGGTCCAAGCAGGCGCGAGTGTGTGACTCAGAGACTGCAGTGGGCCTGGTGTCGCAGTCGGGCACGGCGATGCCGACCAGTGCCCGGGCGTGCACCGCGGGCCCGAACCGGTCGTAGACGCGACGGGCGTGGGTGCGAGTTGTTGCCAGGATGAGCACAATTTCGGCGGCAATCTCAGAGCCGGTGGCCTCGGAGCACCGCAGCCGGAGGAGCTGCTGCCGTCGGTGCCTCGGCCCGTGGTTGAGGCTTTGCGAGAGTGTTTGGCACCGCTACTCCTGGGATCGGGGCGTTCGGTGTGCATGCGTGTGAGCGCCGCGGCGTGAGGGAACGGGCCGTTGATCGACGTGGAAGTTCGTGTTGGGCCGCGTCGAGTTGGCGTTGGGCGTCCTCTGGTTGGCTTGCCCGCCGGTGGGGAATCCGGTCACTGGAGCGAGTCCGCCGATCACGGCACTGGCTCGGCGCGCTGACACGCCCAACAGCTGGGCCAGCGGCGTCACGCTCAGTCCCGTGTGCCATCGCAGCTCGTGTGCGGAGGAGGGCTCGCTCATGAGCGCCAGGTCCATCCTCGGTGCCCGCCATGCGGCTGACAGTGCGACGAGACCGGCCTGTGTTGGTGTAGCGAAGCCGCTTCCGAGGGCGCCGACCGGGGAACCGGCAGGCCGGCCATAGCCGCGAACTGTAGGTGGGTGACCTCGGTGCGGGCGACGGCCTGGCGGAACCATCACAGGCTCTGCGTCACCCAAACCCCCCGACATCGCCCACCCCGGTCTTCACATGTATGCGCCGCGCGCGGCCGGCGGGGCTTGCTGTCGTCGGCAGACGTTCTGGTCGTGAGTTTGACCGTTCCGCTCAGTTCCACTCCGCATGGCCCGATCTAGTCATAACTAGGTAGATAGGCTGGTGCATGAGCGAGGCGTTGGGACGGCGATGATGGCGATGGCTTCTGTGAGCAGGACACGGGGGCGGGCGGTGCTGCCGTCCGTCAAACGCCCCCATCCAATAGCTGCGGATTCCGTTTCGGCGCTGCCGCCCCTGGATCTGCCGGCCGAATCATCGGTGTGGCACACCCGGGAGCGGGCGAACACCTACGGCGCCGCTGGGGTGGCGTTGTTCAGCGTGGTGGCGGTGCTGACCAGTTGGGAGACCGGTGAGGTCACCTCCACGGTCGTTGCGGGCGCGGCCGCCTGGGTGGTCATGAGCGCGGTGGTGTGGGCGGGGCTGCGTGACTCGCCGCCGCGCCGGATGTTGGTTTGGCCGGTGCTGTTGTCGCTGTCCATCTTGGGCTTGTCGCTGGTCTCACCGACCGCCGCCGCCTTGTTGGTCGGCGCCCAGACGTTGGGGTTCGTGTTTGCGGGGCAGACGAACCCGCCTGGCTGGTTCGTGGTGCTGCTGCCGATTGCGTGGGTCGCGGCGTGGCTGTCGTTCGGGCTGCCGGTGCGCGAGACGTTGATCCGGCTGTCGATTGCGACACTGATCTGGGCGGTCTGCGCTGAGATCCCCGCCCGGTTGTTGCGCAAGCTGCAGCACCTGGCGACCACCGACCCTCTGACTGGGTTGTCGAACCGGGCCGAGCTGAACCGCGCCATGGCCGAGCTCACTCGAGACTCTGCCGCCGGTGGCGTGGCACCGGCGCTGGTGCTGATCGATCTGGACCATTTCAAGGCCTACAACGACACCCATGGACATCTGGGCGGCGATGAGCTGCTGCGCGCCTTTGGTGACTGCATCAGGGCCAACACCCGCCGCAACGACCGGACCTACAGGTTCGGTGGTGAGGAGTTCCTGCTCGTGTTCGACCAGGTCGGTCAGCAGCAGGCCGCCGTGCTGGTGCAGCGGCTACGCACCGCCTGGGCTCGGCACCCGTCGGGCTCGACGTTCTCGGCCGGGATCGCTACCGCGTTGAGCCGCGCCGATGAGTGCCTGTATGAGGCCAAGGCCGCCGGGCGCAACACCACCGTCGTAGCCCGGGCCGAACAACCCGTCTGAACCTACGTGGAACTGACAGACACCGTGCTCATCTCGGTTCACGATCACAACCGGGGCTACCGGCGCGGCCGGTGATGTCCACTCATCATCACGGGGGAGTCATGCGATCAGTGGTGCACATCTTCGACGGCTACATCGTCACCCAAGGCCGCGTTCGGGGCCGCTGCTCCTGCGGGTTTCTGACCACACCGCAGAGCGCCCGACGAGCGGCCCGCCAGCAGCTGCAGCTCAGCCACGGGTTCACCGAGACGGTGTGCGACGCATGCGGACGCGGCGACTGGTCCCGCACCGGCGCAGGCGCGGGACTGCCAGCATCCCTGGTCGCGCGGGTCGACGCTGCCACCGGCGACGAACGGTTGCTCTGCGCCGAGAGCAGCGGTGGGTGCGACCTGACCACGCACCTGGGCCCCGAAGCCGCCCAACAGCTCGCCGACGCCATCGCGGACGCGACCCGGTCGTGATCCGACGCCGCTGCAGGCTCGCGCCATCAGGCCCCCTGACAGACAGTCGCCCAATTGATTGATCGCGGATCGCCGCCAGTCTCACCATCGGCACCGACCACCAATAGTGACGACGTCATCACGTGCGCCCTCGGCGCCGGCGGATGCCAGTTGAGCCGGACGACTCGGGCGCTGCCGGCCAGCCGCTAGACGTCGTTGGCGGATGGCCCCGGTCGCGGACACAGGGGCGCACCGGCCGCGCAGGTGTTGTCCTCAACAATGGGCTGGTCCTGCCGATCTGGCACACACAACGTGTTCAGGGTCAGGGAGGACCGACAGCATGAAGAAGTTTCGGTGCGGTGACGTGGTGCCCGGCTGCGCGGCTGAGTTCCGCGGCACCCGTGAGCAGATCTTCGATCAGGCCGCTATGCATGCCGCTGCTCACCACGGCGGCACCATCCCTATGTCTGGTGACACCGCCGTCCTGCTCGAGGCGGCCATCGAGGACGTCTTCGACGGCAACGAGGCGGTCGGGATGTGACAGACACCCCGGTGTCGCCCGGTGAAGCGGTCCAGCGGGTGCTGGCTGAGCCGGGCCTTTTAGCCATGGCGGTCCAGCCCATCGTCAACCTCGACACGGGCCTGACCGTCGGATACGAGGCGCTCACCAGGGTTCCCGCATCGTGGCGCGTTCGCCCGGACCAGTTGTTCGAGGCCGCTCGCGCCGCGGGACAGTCCGGTGCTCTGACCCAACGAGTTCTGCGCGCAACTTTCGCCTTGCTCGACGCGGTGCCGGTCGGGTCGTTCATGACCGTGAACGTCGACCCGGTGGACCTCGTCGACCCGGGAGTCATCGACATCTTCGCCCGACGAGGAAACCTGACCGGGCTAGTAGTTGAGGTTACCGAGCACCAGTGGCCACCAGAGCACGACCAGGTCACAGCCACCCTGTCTGCTGTCAAGGCCGCCGGCGGGATGATCGCCGCTGACGATGTCGGCGCCGCGCATGCTGGTGTGCAGCAGTTGCTGCGGGTCCGTCCGCAGATGGTCAAGATCGACCGCGAACTCATCCATCGCCTTGGCATCGACCCGGTTGCCGAGGCGCTGCTACGGGCGTTCGGCATTCTGTGTGACGCCTTGGACGCTTGGGTCATCGTCGAAGGTGTCGAGACCCAGACTCAACTCTCGGCTCTCTATCGTCTGGGTGTTCCCTTGGCGCAGGGGTTTCTCCTGGCGCGCCCCGGTCCGCCGTGGCCCACCGTCGACACTACGACCGTGCTGCTCGACCGACTCCCGGTCGATGACGATTTCGAGACCCAGATCGCCTCGACCCTCGCCGCCTTGGTCGACCCACTTCAGCCGGGGGAATACATTCGAGCTCAAGATGGTCGCTACAGGCTTGCAGGCGCCACCATCCCGTGCATCACGGCCGCCCCCTCCACACCGCTTGCGCGGGCCGCGTCGCACGCGATGAGCCGCGATGCCGCCCAGCGGTTCACGCCCCTGCTGATCACGTCGTCGTCCGGCGAAGCCATTGGAACGGTCTCCATGGAGAACCTGCTGCTGGCACTAGCGGCTACAGCCACACCTGGCACCGATCAGGCTGCGCTTTGACGCCCCCCACGATCACGCACCTCACTTGCAGCAGACTTCCCATGCGCAGTCCGATCAGTCGCCACCCCAGAAAATGCGAATGCGGGTGCGCTGCGCGACTTCGCATGCTTTCTCCACAGCCGGGCACTGGTCGATGCCCGGTCCGATGCGCACGATGTTGCGGGGTAACCGACGCAGCTTCTTGCGGGCGATGCCCTTGACGCCAGGCACGGGTTGACCTGTGGTCGATGCGTGCTTGGCCCGCGGGGGCCGGCCCGAGTGCAGTGAGAGGTCGCCCGCGGGCCTGCGTCAGGAGACCGCTTGATGCAACGGAGATGGACGAACCGTTTGCTTTGAACCCGGCGAGGCTATGGCGATCTGGCCTCCTGGCGGGGCCCTCAGGGTGCCTCGAGGCCGGGACGATTAGGAGAAACCTGTGAACGGCGAACCGTCGGCGACTCAGGACCTCAGGCCAAAGTGACGCGGTATCGACAGCGGTGCCTTCACGAATAGCCACAACTTTCTCACCGTATGCGCGCGACCCTTGTCGGCGGGGACACCCCCGCACGACAGGCCCAGATCGCTGATCCACTTCGGCTACATCGTCGCCGAGCCAGGCCACCATTTGAGCAATCCGGTTCGCTGGCTCCGGCCAGCTGGTCTCAAGCAGGACTTCTGTTTCGACAACGTCGCCCAATCGCGCGGCCCGTCCGAGTCACCACCTGCCCACGGCTGTCGGGTGGCACCGTCCACACCGTGCGGTGCGTCCGTCGGCGAGGTCGACGTGCCTGGTGCGTTCATCGCAGTGGCCGCACCAGGGCCGGCGGGTGGGGGAGTGGTCGACCATGTCGAGCTCGGCTAGGACGTGGGTGCGGGGGTGGTCGTCTTGCGGGTCGACGCCGCGCAGGTAGCCGGCGAGGACGACTGCGGGGCGGGTGGTGATGCGGTCGGCGGTGAAGGCCGGCTGCTGGCGGGCCCGGTCGGTTGCGGCGATGTGCGCGAGCACGTCGGTGGCGGTCCAGGGGAGTGCGCCGCGGACGAAGCGTCTGAGTGTGGGTGTGATCCGTTTGGGGCTCTCGTGGGTCAGGAATGGCACCCGGACGACGAGTTCGGCCGCCAGAGCCGTGGCTGCGGCTTCGCAGAGCCGGTTCTGCAGCCAGTCCAGGTCCGGGATGCCGTCGAGCGTCTGCGTTTGGTGCCGTCGCGCCGAAGGTGCGGCCGGTTTTCCACTCGCACCGCGAGGGAGACCATAGGTGTCTGCAGGGTTTTTGGCTGACTGCGCCCTACCACTGGTAGGGGTGACAGTATCCACAGACCCGGTGTTTCCGGGCCAGGCGGCCAGGCCCAGCCAGGCCGGGACCGTCAGGGCTGACTCGTTGGCCATGCCTCGCTGGGGAGACCCCTGGTAGCGGGCCTGGAAGCACTCCGCCGCACTGAGCATGCGGCCGTGGACGACGTCGACGACCAGACCGAGATCCCTGGCGGCCGCCCTGCAGCGCTGGACGGTGCGGGTGGACACCTCGAGCAGCGAGGCGACGGTGTCGGGGCGCACGATGCACCGCCGGCCGGTGGACAGCTCGGCGTACAGCGACTCCGCGCGGGCCCAGGCCCGGAACGACTCGATCGACACACCGTGCTCGACCAGCACCTGCCGGCGCTCGGTCGCGGCGAGGAGGACGACGATGTTCAGCCAGTGCCAGCGCGAGCGCCAGGTCGGCAGCGTGCCGTAGGCGCGCTCAGGTGCGCAGCTGGTACGCACCGACACCACGCCGGGGTGCCGGCGGGGGAGGACCCGTCGATTGCGTTCACCGTGGCGAAGGAAGATGTGCCCGGTGCCCGGAGGGCACTCACGTAAGCCGACGACATACGTGACGCGCCGCAAAGAACGGTCCGGGCCGCGGGCGGTACTGGTGATGCCGGCGTCCAACGACACGCCGAACTCGCGGCCCGTTTTCGGGGTCGCCAAAATGATTTGGGGTATGGTGAGTCCCAAGCAACGGCCGCGCCCTCGGGTGCGGACTCTGAAACTCTCGACCTGGTCCCGCCAAGAACTGCGGTCGGAGTTTTGGGAATGAGGCCCGTCCCGTCAGGGGCGGGCCTTGCTTTGTCTCTAGGCGCTCTGCTGCAGTGGCAGCTCCCTCTGGTCGCTGTTGCGGGTACCGACGGGAGCCAGGTGGCCCAAGTCGTGGTGCTCGGCCAGGACCTTGGCGATGTAATCGCCGAGGTTTAGACCCATGGCGTCCGCCTGGGCGCGGACGGCGTCCCCGACCGGTCGTGCCGGTCGGGTGAAGAACGCGTCGCGCTCGCCCTTGGAGGGGCGGCCCGGTCCCGTCGTCTTGGTCATGAGGACGATCAAACCGCATACCGTTTGCTGAAAAGGCTTCGCGCGGGGCGTGTCGCGGATTTCTTTTGCAGCAAACACTGCTCAGTGGACTGCGGTCAGCGCCGTCACGCGCGACACGCTCACGCCACGCCGTGCGCGTGCATCGTTTTTGCACACCCGGCGCACTATCGTGGGGCATATCCTGCTGGAGGTGGCCATGTCCGTTCACGTTGAGGTCCGACCCGACGCGCTCAAGCATGCCCACCGGCTGTCGATGACGATCTCTGATGCCGACTTGGTGGCGGTGCTGGCTGACAAGCTGGGGCCCAAGGTGGTCGCCGACATCGTGCAGAAGGACCGTTCCTGCATCTCGCGGTGGCGTGCTGGCGCGAAGGTCCCCACCGGGACCTCGCAGACATTGCGTCTGGTGCTGCAGATCTTCTCGATGCTCGAGGTGGCCGAGTCCGAGGACACCGTGCGCGCCTGGTTCTTGGGCATGAATCCCGAGCTTGACTTCGCTGCGCCCGCCGAGGTGGTCCGAATCGGCAAGCACCGCGACGTGATGGAAGCCGCGCGATCTTTCCTCGACGCTGCGTAACGGGTCCTCCGCCATCCGATACTTCCCGATACTCTGGGCAAGTATCTACAGGTATCGGAGGTAGTGATGCGCAGCCCGTTCACCCCGGGTGAGTTGCCTTCGGTGCTCGCCGGCCGGGACCAGGAGTTGGAGCGTCTGCGCCGCGACCTTGGTCAGGTGGCGACCTTCGGTCGCCTGGCGGGGCGCCCGTCGTTGTTCTCGGCGCCTCGCGGCATCGGCAAGACCTCGCTGCTGCGGACCATTCAACGTGAGGCTGAGCAGGTCGGTTTTGTCACGGCGTGGGTGAGTGCCCGCGAAGACCAGCCGTTGGTCCCGGAGTTGGCGCGGGCCGTCGCCGCTGGCGTGGTCCGCGCCGGGCTTGGTGCGGGGGAGGGGCTGCAGCGGTGGCGTGACCGCCTGGCCAGTTTCAAGGTCGAGTTGGGTGTGCCGGGGGTCAGGGTCGGTGCTGAGTTCCACGCATCAGGTGGGAGCGGTCCGGTCGACGTGACGCTGGAGGCCCTGGTGTCAGACTCGTCGCGGCTGGCGCGTGACCAAGGTCGGGCTGGCCTGGTAGTGCTGATTGACGAGCTGCAGGCGGCGGCCTCGGCTGATCTGCGCACGTTCGCCTACGCCGTTCAGCACCTACAGGGCGAGTCCAGGGATGCACCTGCGGCCTGGCTGGGTGCTGGGCTCCCCGCGTTGCCTGAGCGATTGATGGAGGCGGCGACGTTCGCCGAGCGGTTTGACTACCGCACGTTGGCTCGCCTGACGCCGACAGGCACCCGCGACGCCTTGGAGGCGCCGGCCACCGCCGTAGGGGTAAGGTGGCAATCTGACGCCTTGGACCGCGCGGTGCGCGCAGCTGCCGGGTACCCGTTCATGGTCCAAGTCTTGGGTGATGAGACGTGGACGGCCTCGAATGGTGCGGACGGTGGGATTCTGACCGTCGGTCATGTCGAGCGTGCTGAGGTGTCGGCGATCGAGCGGATGCAGCCGATGTTTCGTGGTCGGTGGGCCAAGGCCACCGCGGCTGAGCGCCGGTTCTTGGCGGCGATGGCGAGCGTCTCCGAACCGGTGCAGCGGTCGGCCATCGCCGACCGACTCGGGCAGGGGACTCGCGGGGTCAGCGCAGCACGCTCGTCGTTGATCGACAAGGGGTTGATCGAGCCGTCTGGTCACGGTCGTCTGTCGTTCACCACCCCGGGGTTCGCGGAGTTCGTGCTCGCGCAACCGGAGTCGTGAAGAGAGTTCTGAGCTCGACGGTCGGGGTGCGGGGGCGTGAGTCATTCTCGAGGCGCGTGCTCGCACGACCCGATGGCCGGGATCCGCAACCTCCCGGGTGCACCCCGCACCACCGGCGGCGCAGGAAGCCGCTCGTTCTCCCACGGCCATGGCATGCCGACCCTCCCGAAGCCCGGTGCATCAGATCCGTTGGGCTGCACAGCACCGGATTTCAGTGATGCCGGGGCCTCACAACTTGGCGGGGTGCCGCGTCGCAGGTGCGTTGGCAACGCACTGGGCTGAACTTTGTCTCAGGTTTGCCGTGGAGCTTCCGATGAGATGGCGGTAGAGGTTCGCACCATCCGCCCCGATCCCGTTGGAAGGCTCACATGCGCGGTGTGTCCAGGCGGCATCCAGGGGTGAGGCCACTTCAGGGTCCGCGCCGTGCCGAGGTCGGTCTGCGACGGGCAGGGGCCTCGGTTCAGTGTGCGCAGCACCGGGGGCTGTGGCGACCGATCGCGAGGGTGATCGGGTCATGAGCGCGGAACGTCTTCGTCGGGTCGCCGACCTGGACCTGGGGCGGTCGGCCGACGACGGTGAGGGGGTTGACTGGGCTGGGGAGGACGACCAGGACGACCGCGTTGGACGCGACGCGGACAACCGTGCCAACGCCGCAGGAGCCGCCGGGGTCAGCATCTTCGCGGTGGTGGCCGTCGTGGTCAGCGCGGCGGTGGGCGAGCTGACGGTCTCCATCGCGCTGGGTGCGCTGGCGTGGATCGTGGCGACCGGAGGTCTGTGGATCATGATCATCAGCACCCGACCTGCGGTGTTGCTGCTGTGGCCCGTACTTCTCAGCGCCAGCGTGTGGGGGTTGACGGCAGTCTCGCCCGTGGCCGCCTCGCTGTTGGTGACCGCCCAGACACTGGGTTTCGTGTTCATAGGACAGACCAACCCCCCCGGCCGGTTCGTCGTCCTGCTTCCACTGGCCTGGGCCACCGCATTCTTTGCCTACAACCTGCCGCTGCACGAGACGGTGATCCGGTTGACGATCGCCACCATCATCTGGGCGGCGTGCGCCGAGCTGCCTGCCCGTTTGGTGGCACGCCTGCACCGCTTGGCCAACACTGACCCGCTGACCGGTCTGGCCAACCGCGCACAGATGTATCAGGTGCTGGCCGCGTTCGATCGGAGGACCCTGACAGGTCGACCGGCACCGGCGCTGGTCCTGCTCGACCTGGACCACTTCAAGCTCTACAACGACACCGAAGGTCATCTCGCTGGCGACGAGCTCTTGGTGAGCTTCGGCCGCTGCGTGACGACGACTCTGCGCTCCACCGACCTCGCTTACCGTTTCGGGGGCGAGGAGTTCCTTCTCGTGCTTGATCACACCGATTTGAGGAGCGCGGTGACGGTCGTCGAGCGGCTGCGCCGCAACTGGGCGCAGGTATTGCCGTGCACCTTCTCTGCCGGTGTCGCGACCTCGCTACGCCGCGCCGACGAGTGCCTGTACACCGCCAAGGCCGGCGGGCGCGACCGAACCACGATGGACGGTGAAGTGCGAGGCCAGGAGCAGCTCAGCGGTGTCATGCCCCACCCGAGACGCTCAAGGGCGTGACCAGGGTCGCTTCCGTCGCAAGTCGTCGGAGGCGTGGGCTTCTGGCGCTGGCTTGTAGACGGAGCCGCGACGGCTGGGTCGACGCCGCTCCCAGGACAACTTGCATCCATTGAGGGGGCGACGGAGGAGGGCGCACCGCGACCGAGCCGGCACTCGATCTCGTCCCGGCCGCGGTGCTTGTTGCGTCACTGGTGGACGGGGCGGGGGATGCTGCTGTTGGCAATTCGGTTCTCGGCGTCGATCATCCAAGCGAGCTGCTCCAGGCGCTCCAGGAAGCCGTGCAGCAGGTCGGCGGTGGTGGGGTCCTCGGCGTCCACGTCGTCGTGGACGCGGCGGGCGGTCCCGGCGACGGTGTAGATCGCCTGGGTGATGAGGTCGACGGTGTCGGCCGTGTCGACCTCATCGGCGGGGAACGTAGGCAGTCCCGAACGGTGGGCGACCGTGGCAGCGCGCGCATCGGGGGTCACGTAGAGCGCGCGCATGCGCTCGGCCAGGTCGTCGGAGAAGCCACGCGCGGCGTCGACGACTTCGTCGAGCTGCAGGTGCAGGTCGCGGAAGTTCTTGCCGACCACGTTCCAGTGCGCCTGCTTGCCCTGGATGTGCAGGTCGACCAGCTCGACCAGCACCTGCTGAAGATGTCCGGCCAACGCCGGCGAAGCCTTGAAGGGCGGGTGAGCCTCGTGGGTCTTGCTGCGGTCGTCGCGAACCTGGGTCATGACTCTCCTCGGGTTTGCCGGCGGCATCGCGGCCGCCGGTGCAATTGTCTGGACTGATTCCAGACTAGGGATCTGCGGAGGCCCCGCAAGCGTGGCGAGGCTTGCCTGGGTGGGTCTGGTTCGGGCGACTCCAGTTACCGGCAGAACGCCATGTGACTGTGGCGGCTTCGACGTTGCAGCCCGCAGCTGGGTCTGCCAGTGAGCAGCCGACACAGGACGACGCTTGCGGGTGCTGTCCGTTGGCCGCGACGTGAGGTTGAGCGTAGGTGATCGCGTATGGGGCGTTGTATGTCGCGGCTGTCAGTGCTGCCGGCCGCTGCAAGAGGCAGGGTGCGGCGGGCAAGTCCGGGTGGTGTCGCCACACCAGAGGTGGGCGCGGGGGCGGAAGGCATCGGGCCCGGTGCAGCGCGGCGTCCCCGGCCGAACGGTCCTTCTACCTAGTCTGAGGAGACCTTCGACCTTGGCGGGACCGAATGACTGCTGCCTGCAATGCCCCCACGCACCTCACCGGTGGCGTGCGATGACCCCCACCTCACCTGAGCCGCTGTCCCTGCAGCTGGTGGGGGAGGAGGGCCACCACATCAGTCCGCTCGACCGCACGCCGCCGCAGGACAACGGCGCGGAGCAGTCGGTGCTGGGGGCGATGCTGCTGTCCAAGGACGCCATCGCCGACGTCGTCGAGCAGGTCAAGGGCGGCGACTTCTACCGTCCGGCGCACGAGACGATCTACGACGCGATCCTCGACATGTACTCCCGCGGCGAGCCGGCCGACGCCGTCACGATCTCGGCCGAGCTTCAGCGCGCCGGTGAGCTGGCGCGCATCGGCGGGGCCCCGTACCTGCACACGCTGGTCTCGCAGGTCCCGATCGCGGCCAACGCGGGCTACTACGCGCACATCGTGCGCGAGAAGGCGATCCTGCGGCGGCTGATCGACGCGGGCACCAAGATCGCCCAGATGGGTTTTGCCGGCGAGGGCCAGATCGACGACGTCGTCGACGCCGCCCAGTCCGAGGTCTTCGCGGTCACCGAGGCCCGCACCTCTGAGGACTACGCGCCGCTGTCGGACATCATGGAGGCCACCTTCGACGAGCTCGAGGCGATCGGCGCCCGTGACGGGCA
>NZ_JBMGQR010000066.1:0-24298 GCF_049059935.1 Solicola agrisoli
GGCGACGGTGAAGCGGAAGCCGACGCCCTGCACCCGCCCGCGGACGAGCACCTGCACCGCCGTGGTCTCGTCGTGGTCGCTCATCACCCCATCGTGCCCACACTGCTCACGCCACGCATGATGGCCCGATGACCGAGTCACCCACCGGGGCCCAGCACGAGATCGTCCACGGCGAGCACCGCGCCGTCGTCACCGAGCTCGGTGCGGGCCTGCGGACCTACGAGGTGGGCGGACGGGCGGTCGTCGACGGGTACGGGGCCGACGAGACGCCCGCGTCCGGCCGCGGGCAGGTGCTGGTGCCGTGGCCCAACCGGGTGGACGGCGGCCGCTACACCTTCGCCGGCACCGAGCACCAGCTGCCGATCACCGAGGTGGGCAAGGGCAACGCGAGCCACGGCCTGCTGCGGTGGGTGGCGTGGCAGGTCCAGACCGCCGACGACGGCGCGTCGACCACCTCGCGGTACGTGCTGCGTCCGCAGCCGGGGTACCCGTTCACCGTCGAGGTGACGCTCGTGCACGCCCTCGACGACGACGGCCTCACCGTCACCGCGACGCTGCGCAACGTCGGCACCGGCCCGGCGCCGGTGGGCATGGGGTTCCACCCGTACGTGGCGATCGGGGCGCCGCACGTCGACGACGTCGAGCTGACGCTGCCCGCCGGCCGCTACAGCGACGTCGACGAGCGGGGCATCCCCGGCGCGGCCCACGACGTCGTGGGCTCGGCGTTCGACTTCACCAGCCCGAGGCCCGTCGGCGACACCGTGCTCGACACGCCGTTCACCGACCTGCGCCGTGACGACGACGGCCGCTGGCGCGTCCGCGTCGGACGCCCCGACGGCTCCGCGGTGACGGTGTGGGGCGACGAGACGTACGGCCACCTGCAGGTGTTCACCGCCGACGCGTGGTCGGGTGGCGCGCCCCGGTCGGCGATCGCCGTCGAGCCCATGACCTGCCCGCCCAACGCCTTCGTCACCGGCGAGGGACGGGTCGTGCTCGAGCCCGGCGCCGCGTTGACGGGCAGCTGGGGCCTCACCCCGTCCTGACGTCCTGCCGACCTGTCGGTGCGTGGTGATGCCGGAGCATCATGACGCACCGACAAGTCCGGGGGATCAGTCGCAGACGCCGCAGGAGCCCGTCAGGGACATCTCGGTGAAGCAGCGCGGGCAGACGGTGCCGGTGCGGGCCTCCTCGATGCGGCGGGGCGTCGCGACGGTCGCCGCGGCCTTCGAGCGCGCGGCGCGGGCCGACGACTTCACGCCGGCGCCGCGGTGGACGTCGGGCACGCCGCCGTCGGACGGCAGCGACGCGCCGTGGCGCACGTAGCACTCCAGGCGCTGCTCGGCGGCGTGCTGCTCGACGTCGCCGACGAGCGGCGAGCCGTCGGGGCGCGCCGTGACGGCGTAGACGCCGAGCGCCAGGCCGTCGGTGCGGGTGCACAGCGACGTCAGCAGGGGCTCGCCGCGCTGGTGGCACTCGTGCGCCAGCAGGGCGAGGATGCGCTCGAGCCACATCGAGGCTGGCGTGCGGGTGCGGACGCCGGAGCGTGCCTGCACCTGCTTGGCGAGCTCGCCCTCGTCGATGGCGGCGTGGTAGCGGCCTGCCGTCTCGCGCAGGACGTCGCGCGCGGCGCGGACCCACAGCTCGGCGGCGGTGGCGAAGGGCACAGGTGCCCCATCGCCGATCCGGAACGTCCCGGACGTGCTCATGTACCTCCTCGGTCGGGGCGCACCGATCGGTGCGCCCGCGCGAACCTATCCGACGGCGGCGAGCCGCCAGGGTGGGGGAGAGGGGGGTCCCTCGGCCCGGGGGCGTGCTACGGGCCGCACCCGCCCCCGGACGCACGAGACCCCCGCTCGCCAGTGGCGAGCGGGGGTCTCGTGGTGGATCAGATGGGGCGAACGTTCTCCGCCTGCAGGCCCTTCTGGCCGCGGGTGACGTCGAACTCGACGCGCTGGTTGTCCTCGAGCGTGCGGAAGCCCTCAGCGGCGATGCCGGTGAAGTGGACGAAGACGTCCTCGCCCTCGTCCTGGTTGATGAAGCCGAAGCCCTTCTCGGCGTTGAAGAACTTCACGGTGCCTTGTGCCATGGAAATAAAGTCTCTCACTGGTTATCGGTTCGTGGCGGTCAGTTCGACCGCCCACGGAACTGCTGCTCTGACGAACCGTCAGTCCCTCGCGGGTCCGATGTCGGAACGTCGTCGCGGTCTGATGACCGCGGAGGTTGAGGCGAGTGTGTCGTTCGCCCTGCAGCCCACGGCAAGCGTAGCACCCTGCAGGGGGGCTGGAACAACGCGTGACGTGGCCCTCCTGGCGCGTCGCCGTCCGCGGACGAAAGGGACATGCCGGGCCGGCCCTCAGACGTCGCCGCGACGCTCCAGCTCGGCGAGCCGCCGAGCCGGGGCGACGGTGCGGTAGGCGTCCTCGACGACCTCCTCGACCAGCGTCCAGTCCGGTCCGTCGCGACCCTCGACGACGAGCCGCATCCCCACCCAGCCGCGCCCGCCGACGTACGGCGGCACGAAGAACACGGCCGGATCGGTCGCGACGAGCTCGGCCTGGTCGCCGGGCGGGGCAGCGCACCACAGGCCGACGACGCCGTCGCCGTGGTGGTCGTCCACCCACGACGCGAACATCGGTCCGACGAAGAAGCCGGGCGAGCCGTGGCTCCGGCGCTCGGTGGCGCCGGGGAGGGCGAGACAGAGCCGACGCACCCGGGGGAGGAGCGCGTCGGCCCTGTCGTCTGGGTCCATCCGCCGACGGTATGACGGGTGGAGGTGGGGAGGGAAGCCTCAGGCCGCGGGGCCCTCCGCGAGGGTCACGGTCGTGGAGTCCTCGGCTCCCGTGGCGTCGCGCCAGGTGACGCGGACCCGGTCACCGGGCTGGTGGGTCGCGATGGCCGACGAGAGCGACTCGGCGTCGCTGACGTCGGTGCCGCCGACGGCGGTGACGGTGTCGCCCGCGACGAGCCCGGCGTCGGCCGCCGCGGAGCCGTCGACGACCCCGGCGATGGTGGCGCCGTCGGTGCCGGTGGTCTCGTTGGAGAGCTCGACGCCGAGGAAGGCGGGGTAGCCGAGCGTGGTGCCGTCGCCGGCCCTGCCCGCGTCGATCTGGTCGACGATCCTCAGCGCGGTGGTGATGGGGACGGCGTAGCCGGTGGTGGCGCCCGAGCCCACCGAGGCGGCGGTGTCGATGCCGACGACTTCGTTGTCGGCGTCGTAGAGCGGTCCGCCGGAGTCGCCGGACTGGATGTCGGCGTCCACCTCGATCAGCCCGGTGAGCGACTCGCCCTCGGTCGATCCCTCGGACTGGGTGGTGATCGACTGGTCGAGACCGGTGACGGTGCCCGCCGCGGCGCTGGACGAGCCTCCGTCGCCGCCCGCGTTGCCGACGCCGGTGACGTCGTCGCCCACCGCCAGGTCGCCCGACGTGTCGAGGTCGACGGTGTCGAGGCCCGAGGCGTCCTCCAGCCGCAGGACGGCGATGTCGGCGGAGTCGTTGGAGCCGACGAGCTCGGCGGTGTACTCCTGCTGGGTCGAGACCACGACCACCTTGATCGACGTGGCGCCCTCGATGACGTGGTGGTTGGTGAGGATCGTGCCGCCCGAGGTCAGCACCATGCCGGTGCCCGCGGCCTGCGAGCCGTCCGACAGGGTCGTGTAGATGTCGACGACGCCCACCTCCTGCTCGTCGGTGGCGTCGGTCGCGGTGGTGTCGGTGGAGTCCTGCCCGGAGAAGAAGCGGCCGCTCGGGTCGCCGGTGGCGCCGCCGAGGCCGGGCCCGGTGACGCCGTCCTGACGGGTCGCGCCGCCGTACGTGCCCTGCGCCTGCGAGGTGCCGGGCTGCGCGGCGGTGGTGCTGCCGGACGTCAGGGCGTGGACGCCGAACGCCGCCCCGCCCGTCGCGAGGGCGCCGACGAGGGCCCCGGCCAGGACCAGGCCCACGGCCTGACGGCGTCCCGGGTGCCGGTGCGCCGGCGGGGTGGGCTGCGGCCCGAAGGGCTGGAAGGGGGGATGGATCTGCTCGGCGGTCGGCATGCGGGTGCGTCTCCTCGGGTCGGTCTCACCGTCTCGATCGAGTCTGCTCACGCAGTCCGCGAAACCGCTGAGCCCTGCCTGCGAACCTGCTGAGAGACGCGGACGGGCCCCGCCTCCCAGGAGGGAGACGGGGCCCGGACGGGGTGCGGCCGCGGTGTCAGTAGCGCTCGCCGGTCTTGGCCGAGAACACGTGCAGGCGCTCGGGGGAGGCCGTGACGTGGAAGGTGTCGCCCTTCATCGGGGGCTTGCGGCCGTCGACGCGCACCACGATGTCGGCGCCGTCGTCGATGCCGCCGATGCGGCCGAACACGAACGCGTCGGCGCCGAGCTCCTCGACCACGACGACCTCGACGGGCAGGCCGTGGTCGGCGATCTCGAGGTCCTCCGGACGCATGCCGATGGTGATGTCCTTCGCACCCTCGGTGTCGGCGGCGCTGCGGTGACGACGCTCGACCTCGAACGGTTGGCCACCGATCGTCACCTGGTCGCCGTTGATCTTGGCGTCGAACAGGTTCATCTGCGGCGAGCCGATGAAGCCGGCGACGAACGCGTTGGCGGGGTGGTCGTACATCGTGCGCGGGGTGTCGCACTGCTGGAGCACGCCGCCCTTGAGCACCGCGACGCGGTCGCCCATCGTCAGGGCCTCGGTCTGGTCGTGGGTGACGTAGACCGTGGTGGTGCCGAGACGACGCTGGAGCGCCGCGATCTGGGTGCGGGTCTGCACGCGCAGCTTGGCGTCGAGGTTCGACAGCGGCTCGTCCATGAGGAACACCTGGGGGCTGCGGACGATCGCGCGGCCCATCGCGACGCGCTGGCGCTGTCCACCGGACAGGGCCTTGGGCTTGCGGTCGAGGTAGTCGGTGAGGTCGAGCATCTTGGCGGCCTCGGTGACGCGCTCGCGGATCTCGCTCTTGGACTTGCCGGCGATCTTGAGCGCGAAGCCCATGTTGTCGGCGACGCTCATGTGCGGGTAGAGCGCGTAGTTCTGGAACACCATCGCGATGTCGCGGTCCTTCGCCGGGACGTCGGTGACGTTGCGGTCGCCGATGCGGATGGCGCCGCCGTCGATCTCCTCCAGGCCCGCGAGCATGCGGAGCGAGGTGGACTTGCCGCAGCCCGAGGGGCCGACGAGGACGACGAACTCGCCGTCCGCGATGTCGAGGTCGAGGCCGTCGACCGCGGGGGTCTCGCTGCCCGGGTAGACGCGGGTGGCGTTGTCGAAGGTGACAGAGGACATGTCGGAACCTTCCCTTCACCGGCAGGTACGTGCCGGACGATCCGTCGTAAAGGAGCGCCCACGAGTGTGAGCGGGGTCATCCTCGCACGCACGGGTGACCTGTGTCACGGGCGGTCGACGGACCGGTCGGGGCTGTCGGCGGCGCGTGCCAGCATGGAGCCATGACGAGCCCGGCCTACGACGAGCGGCTGCTGGCCGACGTCGGTCGCCCGCTGGTGGGCATCGACGTCGACGGGGTGCTCAACGCGCTGGGCGACGACCTCGACCCCGAGCTCTACCGCACCCACCGCGTGCTGCTGTACCGGATCCAGCTGCGCGCCGACCTCCTGGCGGTGGTCCAGCCGCTGCTCGACGTCGCCGCCGTCGGTGGGTGCGACCTGTTCTGGGCGAGCATGTGGGAGGGCGCCGCCGCCTGGGAGCTGGCCCCGCTCGTGGGCTTCGGAGCCGACTGGCCGCACCTGCCCTTCACCCGTCCGGACGACCGGTCGACGGTGGAGGAGCGGCGGGCCTACCAGGACCGCGTCCACGCCTTCGCCGCCGAGGGCGTGTACTTCAAGAGCCCGTACGTCGGCGACCTCGCCGCCGCGGCGCGTCGCCCGATCGTCTGGGTCGACGACGAGGTCGGGGTCGACGACGAGCGCTACTTCGCGTCCCGCGACGACGTCCCCGCCCCGGTGCGGTGCGTCGCCACGGACGGGCGCACCGGCATCGGCCCCCGCGAGGTCGCCGAGGTCGTCCGGCTCGTCGAGCTCCTCGCGTCGCCCTGACCTGGTGGTCAGGTGGCGACGGGCTCGTGACCCGTGGCCTCGAACCGGCCCAGCAGCACGGCACCGCCGAGCGTCGCGGCCAGGCCGAGCACCGCGGCCACGACGTAGCCGGAGCGCACGGTGTCGCCGAGGAACGCGAGCCCGACCAGCGCCGGGACGATCGTCTGCATCGCGACCATCGGGGCGCTCACCCGCGCCACGTGCCCGCGCTGCAGGGCCACGGAGTAGACCAGGAAGGCGCTGGCCCCGGCGAGCAGGAGCGCGTAGCTGGCGGGCGAGGTGAGGACGGGCACGACGCCGCCACCGGGCACGAGGCGGCCGGCGATGCTGACCGCGGCGAACAGGCAGCCCGCGAGACCGCCGAGCAGCACCGGGTGCAGACCCGTGCGGTCCAGGAGGACGGAGGTCATCACCACGGCGGCCACCGCGGCCAGGAGCACCCAGTCGGCCGTGACCCCGGGCTTGACCGTGGCGTGGTCGCCCGCGGCGAACGACAGCATGGCCAGCCCGACCACGACCGCGGCGACGGCACCCCAGTCGGTCGGGCGCAGGTGCTCGGACAGCAGCCGGACGGCGAGGACCGCGGTGACGGCCAGGCTCGACGAGATCGCGGCCTGAGCCAGGAACAGGGGCAGCGAGTTCAGTGCCACCAGGTGCAGACCGAACCCGGCGAGGTTCATCAGCACGGCGAGCACGAACGTCGGCTGGGAGACGACGCGGAGGACGAGGCGCGGGTCGATCCGGTGGTGCGCCTCGCCGAGCCCGCGCACGGCTCGGGCCTGGACGATCGCCGCGACCCCGAACAGCACGGCTGCGGCCAGGGCGGCGACCAGACCGCCGGTCACGAGGCGGTGTGCTCGACCTGCGGCTGCCGCGCGGCCCGGCGGGGGCCCACGACCGTCAGGTAGGCGCTGACGACCACGTAGTAGACGACGTAGAGCAGCGAGAGCGCGACGACCACGGGGTGCGGGTCGGGCACCTGGGCCAGGATGACCGCGTAGGTGACCATCCAGAGCGTCGCGAGCGTGAGGTTGAGACCGCGGAAGGTGCGCGTCCGCGAGGGGTACACGTACTTGAGCGGCACGAACACCAGCACCGTGCAGGCCAGCAGGATCACCGTGGTGACCGTGGGGTTGAGCCCGAGCACGATGACGTAGAAGGCGACGACGTTCCAGTAGCTCGGGAAGCCCAGGAAGAAGTGGTCGTCGGTCTTGGCGTCCACCCGGCAGAACTGGTAGCTCGACGCGATCAGCGGGATGACGGCGAGCGCCGCGCCCCAGAAGCCCGGTGGCAGGTAGTCGCCGCGCCACAGCAGCACCATCGGCACGAAGGCGTAGGTGATGTAGTCGACGATGTCGTCCAGCCGGGCGCCGTCGAAGGTCGGGATCGTCTCCTTGACGCGCAGCCGGCGCGCGAGCATGCCGTCACTGCCGTCGATGACGAGCGCGGCGAACAGGATCCAGAGGGCCCGGGTCTCGTTGCCGTCGGCCGCCGCGATCACGGCGAACAGCGCCAGGGCCGTGCCGCTGGCGGTATACAGGTGGAGTCCCCAGCCGGCCGCACGCAGACGCGTCGAGACGACGGGGGCCGTCGTCGGTGTGGTGGTCAGCGGAACTCCGCAGGTGCTCGATGTGGCGGACGGGTCGCCAAGGAGCATGTCATACCGGCGACCCCGGGGGTATCGCCTCCCCAGGCGTGGACGGCGCGACGTGATCGACGCCCGGTGACGGGGAGGTGACGCCGCAGTGCGGACGGGTGGCCACGTCACGGTCGTGGTCGGGCCGCACCCGGCGCACCAGGACCGCCGCGGTGAGCGACCCGAGCACCAGCAGGACGGCGCACGCGACCATCGCGCGCTCGAAGCCCGCCGCGAACGAGACCGCGTCGTCGACCGTGCCGTCGAGCCCCACCGCGGCGGGCAGCGCGGCCACGGCGAGCAGCTGGGCGGTGCGGGCCACCGCGTTGTTGACGCCCGACGCGGTGCCGGCCAGCGCGTCGGGGGCCGAGCCGAGGACGGCCGTGGTGAGCGGCGCGACGAGGGTCGCCAGCCCGAGGCCGAAGACCACGACGGCGGGCAGCACGTCCTGGACGTAGTCGGCGCCGGGTCCGATGCGCAGGGTGAGGACGAGCCCCGCGGCCGCGACCAGCGGGCCGACGGTCATCGGCAGGCGCGGCCCCAGGCGCTGGGACAGCGCGCCGGCGCGTGACGAGAGCGTCAGCATGATCAGCGTGATGGGCACCGTGGACGCGCCCGCCGCCAGCGGCGAGTACCCGGCGACGACCTGCAGGTGCAGCACGAGCAAGAAGAACGTGCCGCCGAGCGCGGCGTAGACGCACAGCGTCACCGCGTTGCTGGCCGCGAAGACCCGGTCGGAGAACAGTCCGAGCGGGACGAGCGGGTGGGTCGAGCGGCGCTCCTGCAGCACGAACAGCACCAGGAGCAGCAGGCCGCCGAGGCTCGGCAGCAGCGCGCCGATCGTCAGCCCGTAGGTGAGGATGGCCAGGCCACCCACGGTGAGCACGACGCCGGGCACGTCGGTGTGGCGGTCGGCGTCGGGGTCGAGGCTCTCGGGGACGTGCCTGACCGTCACGGCCACGACGACCGCGGCGAGCGGCAGGTTGATCCAGAACACGGCGCGCCAGCCCGCGACGTCGACCAGCCACCCGCCCAGCAGCGGACCCAGCGCCCCGGCGACGCCACCGAGGCCCGACCACGCGCCGATGGCGGCCCCACGGTCCTCGTGACGGACGGTGGCCGAGATCAGCGCCAGGCTGCCGGGCGTCAGGAGCGCCGCCCCGATGCCCTGCAGCACCCGGGCGGCGACGAGCACCTCGGCCGTCGGGGCCAGCCCGCACAGCGCCGAGGCGATCGCGAACCAGACGACGCCGACCAGGAACGTGCGCCGGCGCCCGAGCCGGTCGCCCAGGTTGCCGGCGACGAGGATCAGCGACGCGAGCGCGAGCGTGTAGCCGTTGAGCACCCACTGCAGGCCTGCGAGGTCGGCGTCCAGGGTGCGCGAGATGTCGGGCAGCGCGATGTTGACGACCGTGGCGTCGAGCATCGCCATGCTCGAGCCGAGGATCGTGGCCAGCAGCAGCCAGCGTCCGGCGGTGCTGCGCAGCGGGACCGACGGGGTGCTCATGGCCCGATCATGGACCCTCGCGCCGCCGTGTGTCCTCAGAGCAGGTAGTCGACGACCAGGGGCGCGTGGTCGCTGAAGCGCTCGGCGTAGGTGGGGGCGCGGTCGACGACGCAGTCGCGGGCGACCGCGGCGAGGGACGGGCTGGCCCACTGGTAGTCGATGCGCCAGCCGCTGTCGTTGTCGAAGGCCTGGCCGCGCCACGACCACCAGGTGTAGGGGCCGGGCACCTCGCCTGCGGCGGCGCGGGCGACGTCGACCCAGCCGAGCTCGCCGGCGAGCCGGTCGAGGTAGGCCTGCTCGGACGGCAGGAACCCGGACTTGCCGCGGTTGCCCTTCCAGTTCTTGATGTCGAGGTGGGTGTGCGCCACGTTGAGGTCGCCGGTGAGCACCGCGGGGCGGCCGTCGGCGTGCAGCTTGGCCAGCCGGTCGAGGGCGGCGTCGAGGAACCGGTGCTTGACGTCCTGGCGCGGGTCGTCGGCCTGGCCCGTGTGGACGTAGGCCGACACGACCGTCAGGTGGCCGCCGTCGGCGGTGGGCACGTCGACCTCCACCCAGCGTCCGGCGCCGCTGAACTCGTCGGCCTCGACGCCGTGCCGGACCGCGAGCGGCTCGCTGCGGGTGGCGACGGCGACGCCCGCGCGCCCGGCGGCGTCGGCGAGGTCGTGGGCCACGTGCCAGCCGAGCGGCTCGAGGTGCTCGGTGAGCACCTCGGTGGGCGCCCGCACCTCCTGCAGCGCGAGGACGTCGACGTCGCGCGAGGCGAGCCACCCGTCCATGCCGCGGCGGAAGGCCGCCCTGATGCCGTTGACGTTGACCGAGGCGACGCGGAGCACGTCGCCCAGCCTCTCAGCCGGTGCCGTCGCGGACGCGTCGGGGCATCCCGAACGTGGTGCGCACCCCGGGGGAGTACAGCACCGAGTCCGGCGGCCGTGCCGTCAGCCCGGGGATGCCGGCGGCGTCGACGAGGTCGTCGTCGAGGGCGAGCAGCTCGGCGCGGTGCAGCGGCCACGGCGGGTGCTCGTTGGGGACGTACAGCGTGCGGCCCGCCCAGCGGGTGTGCAGGCCGAACCGGGCGGTGACGAAGTGGTCCTCGTCGGTGGGCTCGGCGATCGGCTCCCCGGGACGCAGCACCACCCGTCCGCCGGCCCCGCGTGGGCCGGGCACGCGACGGCGCGTCCGGTAGGTGAGCACGCCGTCGCGCTCGGCGACGCTCATCCGCGCCCAGGTGTACGGCACGCCGAACGTGCCGCGCGCGCCGAGCACGACGGCCAGCCGGGTGGCCTCCAGCGAGCAGAAGACCACCCCGTGCGTGCCCTCGTCGTCGACGGAGTACAGGCGGACGTTGGTCTCGGCGAAGGTGCCGAGGTAGGGGATCGGCGGACCGTCGCCGACGCCGGCGTCGACCATCCGGAACGGCACCAGCCCGACGTACGTCGCGCCGTCGAGCGTGTCGGGGCGGACCCCCGGCGGCATCAGGTCGGCCACGAGCGCCGGGTCGACCCGCCAGTGCAGGAACGTCAGGTCGCGCCACCACTGCGACATGATCGGTCGCCCACGCAGGGGCGGGGCGGTGACGTCGTAGGGGAGCACCCCGCCAGTCTGTCGCCAGACCGGCGGGGTCGCCGTTCTCAGCCCTGTGCCGTTCTCAGCACTGTGCTCTTTCAGCCCTGCGTGGTGAGCTCGGCGTCCTCGTCGGCCTCGGACTCGACCTCGCGGGGGCTGATCTTCACCGAGGTGAGCCGGTGCCCCTCCACCTCGAGCACCTCGATCAGGTGGCCCTCGGTCTGGATCGAGTCGCCCACGGCCGGCATGTGGCCGAGGCGGTCGATGACGAACCCGGCGACGGTCTCGTACGAGCCGTCCTCGAGCTGGACGCCGGTGCGCTCCTCGAAGTCCTCGAGGTTGATGCCGGCGTCGACGACGGCGTTGTCGCTGACGACGCGGTGGTCGTGGCCGTCCTCGGGCTGGTCGTACTCGTCGCGGATCTCGCCGACGAGCTCCTCGATCAGGTCCTCGAGCGTGACGATGCCGTCGGTGCCGCCGTACTCGTCGATCACCGCGGCCATGTGGACGCCCTGGCGACGCATCTGCGTCATCGCGGGCAGCAGCTTGGCCGTCGAGGGCAGCGCGACGATGGTGCGGCTGACGTCCTGGACGGTGGTCGCGCCCGGGTGGGTGCGGGTGTCCAGCAGGTCGCGGACGTGGACGAAGCCCTCGAGGTCGTCGACCGTCTTGCCGATGACCGGGTAGCGCGAGTGCGGCAGGTCGCGGATCGTCGCGATCGCGTCGGCGATGCGCTGGTCGCCGTCCAGGAAGGCCACCTCGCCGCGCGGGCGCATGACCTCCTTGACCGAGCGGTCGGTGGCGGCGAAGACGTCGCGCAGGATGCGACGCTCCTCGTCCTCCAGGCCCTCGTGGGCCCCGACGATGTCGCGCAGCTCCTCCTCGCTCATCTCCTCGTTCTTGGCGTGCGGGTCGCCGCCGAGCAGCCGGACGACCGCGTTGGTCGACAGCGACAGGAACCAGATCACCGGGCGCATCACCGTGGCGAAGCGCGAGAGCGGGGGCGCCACGATCAGGGCGACCGGCGCCGACTTCTGCAGCGCGAACCGCTTGGGCACCAGCTCGCCGAGCACGAGCGACAGGTAGGCGATGAACAGCGTCATCACCACCAGGGCGACGTTGCCCGCAGCGCCCTCGGACAGGCCGAGACCCTCGAAGACGGGCGCGAAGTCCGGCGCCAGCGTCGAGGCGCCGTAGGCCGCGGACAGGAAGCCCGCGACCGTGACGCCGATCTGCACGGCGGCGAGGAAGCGGTTGGGGTCGCGGGCGAGCGAGGCGACCTTGGCGCCGCGCGCGCTCTGCTCCTCCATGCGCGCCAGCTGGCTCTCGCGCAGCGACACCAGGGCCAGCTCGGTGGCGGCGAACACGCCGCCCACCAGCACGAAGACCAGCACGAGGCCCAGGTTGAGCCAGGTCTCGGAGTCCATCAGAGCACCACCTCCGGTCGGCGCATGGGGGCGTCGGCCATCAGGTGGCTAGGACTTCGAGGTCTGCTCATGGGCCAATCGTACGAAGACCAGGGCCCGTGCGCGACGTGTGGTGGCCCCGGCCCGCCCGGTGTGACGGGGGTCGCGCTTGGAACCGCCGCCTAGCGTCGACGACATGCGCATGGCGAGGACCGGCTGGGTGGCGGTGGGGCTGATGGCCGCGCTCACGACGTCGGCCTGCACCGGCGACGCGACGCGGGGAGGCGCCGCGCGGGCCGAGGCCGCCGCCCCGACGACGGCCACGACACCGGCGCCGCCGCCGGACCCGTGCACGCTCCTGGTCTCCGGGCGTCAGGTCGCGCTCGACGGCGCCACCGCCGTCCGCGTCACCGACCTCGCCGCGGCGGCCGTCCGCGCCGCCGGCGACGCCGAGGCCGACCCGTCAGCCGTCGCCGCGCAGCTGGCCGACGTTCCCGAGCTCGCGGCGGTCGCCGCCCCGGCGTCGTCCGCGCTGCTCGGTCGCGAGGGGCCGGCGCTGACCTGCGCCCACCCGCGGGGCACGTCCGACGAGAGCGAGGCGGGCGAGTCGGGCCTGACGCCCCGCGCCGACGCCCTGCTCGGCGCGATGAACCAGGCCTTCGGTCGTCTGCCGACCGGTGGGTACGCGACCGGTGGCGTCGACAGCGGCCACACCTCGGACTCGGCCCACTACGACGGCCGGGCCATCGACGTGTTCTTCCGACCCAGCTCCGACGCTGCCCAGCGCCACCGCGGGTGGACGGTCGCGCAGTGGCTCGTCGCCCGCGCCGACCGGACCTCGCTGCTCTCGGTGATCTACCGCGACCGGATCTGGACGGTGTGGGCCTCCGGCGCCGGCTGGCGCGACTACGTCCACCCCAGCGGCAACACCACGAACAAGGTGCTGCGCCACCTCGACCACGTGCACACCGCCGTCGTCGGCGGCGACCGTCGCCGCGACGACGATTGAGCCCGCCCCCGTTCCGCGATCCGCGGTTTCGGATGGTGTGATCCGCGAGTTCCGAAGGCGCCGCGGCGTCGGAAGTCGCGGACGGGACCGTCAGAACCCGCGGACGGGGCCTTCGAGAACCGCGGATGACGGAGCTACGGGTGGCCGCCGTCGCGGGTGGTGAGGAAGGCCGAGAGCCCGGCGAGGTCGTCGGTGTTCAGGTGGTCGACGCCGCGGTCGGCGAGCACGGACCACAGGGCGGAGCGACCGGGGCCGGCCGCGTCGGGCGTGGCCCAGAACCGCAGCCGGTAGCCGGCGCGGTGCGCCTGGGCGACGTAGCCGTCCAGGCGGGCCTGCTGGTCCGCGGGCAGCGGGCCGACGCCCGTCCAGGTGAAGGCCGACGTCCAGCTCTGGCTGACCAGCGGCATGAAGCTCGCCGGGTAGCCCGACGCGAGGTCCTCGAGCCGGCCGTCGTACCCGGCGAAGCGCGAGCGCTGGGCGAGCATCGTCTCGCGCGGACGGTTGCCGCTGACGACGACGTCGACCGCGCGTGTCCGCACCCGCGGCGCCATCTGGCTGACGACGTCGGGGTAGCGCCGCAGCAGGGCGTCCAGCGCGGCGTAGGTCGACTCGCCCTCGGTCTTGAGGTCGACCAGCAGCTGCACGGGCCGGTCGTCCCCGCGGTACACGTGACCGCCGTTGCGGCGCACCCGCTCGCGCAGCGGGTCGAGGTAGAGCCTCTCGATCGTGCGGCCGGGGACGAGGTCGACCTCGTCGTGGCCGACGAGGAGCTTGCCGTCCCGCAGCCAGACGTCGGCCTCGACGCTGGTGAAGCCCTGGTCGAGCGCGTCCAGCAGGGGCCGGTCGTGCTCGTAGTCGTTGTGGGCGTGGGCACGGGCCACGGGTGCGACCCGTCCGGCGCGCGGGTCGCGGTAGGCGCGGGGGAGGCGCAGGCCGTTGCGGGCCATCACCTGGCGCAGCAGGTCGGGCCGGTCGGTGATCAGGCCGTCGACGCCCACGTCGAGCAGGTGCTGCATGGTCGCGGGGTCGTCGACCGTCCACGGGATGACGTCGAGCCCGGCGCGGTGGGCGCGGCGCACCGAGTCGCGCGTCGGGTAGGGCACGAAGCCGGGATCGCCGACCGTGCCGTCCTGCGGCGTGCCCTGCACGGGCGACCACGCGTCGAACCCGAGGTGGTCGATCGCGCGGACGGGGTCGCCGCCGAAGTCGTCGACGTCGATGCCGCCCAGCCAGGGGGAGCGTCCGGGCCGGCCGACCTGCAGGAAGTCGATGTTGTCGAGGGCCACCAGCGGCAGGCGCGGCTCCAGGCGCTGCATCAGCCGCAGCGAGCCCCAGTCGAAGCTCTGGATCGTCACCTGGCGGCCGATCCGCGCCGTGCGGATCTCGCGCGCCACCGCCCGCACGAACCGGCCGCGGGGTGCGGTCTCGTCGGGCGCGCCGGCCTCCACCTTGGTCTCGACGTTGAGCATCACGTCGTCGGCGCGGTAGCGGCGCACCAGCGCGAACACCTCGGCGAGCGTCGGCATCCGCGAGCCGGGCGCGAGCTCCTGGCCGGGCCAGCGGGGCTGGCGGAGGCTGCCGCACTCCAGCGTGCGCACCTGCGCGAGCGTCAGGTCCTTGACGTAGTCGCCGACGTACGGCCAGGCGGGGTCGCCGACACGGACGGGCGCGGTGTCCTGGCACTTGGCGGCGCTGACCTGGCGGTCGTGGGTGACGACGACCTTCCCGTCGCGCGTCACCTGGGTGTCGAGCTCGAGGGTGGTGACGCCGAGCTCGAGGGCCTTGGAGAATGACGCCTCGGTGCTCTCGACGGTCAGGCCGAGGCCGCCGCGGTGCGCCTGGAGGTCGAAGTCGCGGGGCTTCGCCTCGGCCGGTGCGCCGGGCACGAGGGTGAGGGCGGACGCCGCGAGGGCGACGCCGAGAACGGGGGACAGCAGGGCACGGGCTCGCATGCCGGTGATCTACCCGCCCAGGAGTCGTGACGGTGAACGTCGGGTGCCGGGACCGCGAACGCTCCCGGGCACCGTAGGCTCGGCCCCATGAGCCTCGACCCCGCCCTGCGAGCCATCCTGCGGTGCCCGCAGGACCGCGGCGACCTGCTGCTCGTCGAGGACGAGCTGCTCTACAACCCCCGCCTGCGCCGCGCGTACCCCATCCGCGACGGCATCCCCGTGATGCTCGTCGACGAGGCCCGCGACGTCGCCGACGCCGAGCACGACGACCTCCTCGTCCGCGCCACCTCCACCTGAGCGACCCCTACCCCCACCCCCACCCGTCGCCGAGATACGGGTTCTGCACCACGCACGGCGCTGCGGTGGTGCAGAACCCGTATCTCGCGGACGGGGTCAGGGGGCGTGGCGGAGGAGGTAGCCGTCGCGGGAGTTGCGGACGTGGTGGCGCATCGCGTCGGCGGCCTCGTCGACGCGGCCCGCGAGCACGGCGGTGGCGATCTGCCCGTGCTCGGCCCAGGAGTGCTGGCCGCGGACGTGGACGTCCATCGCGTAGAGCCACTCGATCTTGGCCGACACCTGGCGCAGCAGGTGGTGCAGGCTCGCGTTGCCGCACAGCTCGGCCAGGCACAGGTGGAACTCGGTGTTCAGCGCCGGCAGCCGGTCGTCGTCGGTGCCGAGCAGCGAGGTGCCCTCGGCCACCAGGTCGCTGAGGCGGCCGCCGTCGACCTCGGCGGGGGAGTCGGCGAACCGCTGCGCGAGGCGCGAGGTCGTCAGGACCTCGATGGTCTCGCGGACGACGAACAGGTCGCGGGCGTCGGCGGCGTCGAGCCGGGCGACGGTGACGCCGGCGTAGGCGCGCGAGGTCACGAACCCCTCGCCCTCCAGGGCCTTGAGCGCCTCGCGGACGGGCACCCGCGACACCCCGTACTGCTCGCTCAGGCTGGCCTCGGTGAGGCGCTGGCCCACCGCGAACCGCCCGCCGACGACGTCGCGGCGCAGGCGGTGCGTCACGTCCTCGCCGAGGCGGCTCACGTCAGCAGGTCCGCGCCGGGGATCGCGTCGAGCAGCGCCCGCGTGTAGTCCGACTCCGGGTGCTCGAACACGCGCCCCACCTCGCCGGACTCCACGACGCTGCCCTCGCGCATCACCTGCACCTCGTGCGCGACGAGCCGCACGACGGCGAGGTCGTGGGTGATGAACAGGTACGACAGGCCGAGGTCGCGCTGCAGGTCGCCGAGCAGCGTGAGGATCTGGTCCTGCACCAGCACGTCGAGCGCCGAGACCGCTTCGTCGCAGATCACCAGGCGCGGCGACAGCGCCAGCGCACGCGCGATCGCGACGCGCTGACGCTGCCCGCCCGACAGCTCGCCGGGGTGGCGCGAGGCGATCGACGTCGGCAGCGCCACCTGGTCGAGCAGCTCGGCGACCCGGCGCCGGCGGGACGCGCGGTCGCCGACGCCGAACACCCGCAGCGGCTCGTCGACCACCCGCTCGATGCTGAACGTCGGGTTGAGCGAGGCGTACGGGTC
Organism: Solicola agrisoli; assembly: GCF_049059935.1. Classification (NCBI taxonomy): domain Bacteria; kingdom Bacillati; phylum Actinomycetota; class Actinomycetes; order Propionibacteriales; family Nocardioidaceae; genus Solicola; species Solicola agrisoli. The sequence goes on from NZ_JBMGQR010000066.1 coordinate 16,640, forward strand.
CTGGAAGACCGGCTGCATGGCGCGACGGATGGCGCGGCGACGCGACCCGCGGGCCGTCTCGACGACGGTGCCGTCGACGCGTACCTGCCCCGACGTCGGGCTCTCCAGCCCCAGCGCGATCCGCGCGACCGTGGTCTTGCCCGAGCCGGACTCGCCCACGACGGCCGTGGTGGTGCCCGGCGCGACGGAGAACGAGACGTGGTCGACCGCGGTCAGCACCTGCCCTCGCTGGCCGCGGACCTTGAACGTCTTGACGAGGTCGTCGACGACGAGCACTGGCTCGGCGGTGGGCTGGGCGGCGTCGGCGAGCGCGGCGCCGGCCGTCCGTCCCGCAGCACGCTCGCGGGCCGTCGACACCGACGGCGCGGCGGCGACGAGGCGCTGGGTGTACTCCTCCTGCGGGTCCTGCAGGATCTGCAGCGCCGGCCCGGTCTCGACGACGCGGCCCTGCGACATGACCACGACGCGGTCGGCCCGCTCGGCGGCCAGGCCGAGGTCGTGGGTGACGAGCAGCATCGACGTGCCGCGGGCGGCGCGCAGCTCCTCGAGGTGGTCCAGGATCGTGCGCTGCACGGTGACGTCCAGCGCCGACGTGGGCTCGTCGGCGACCAGCAGCACCGGCTCGCACGCCAGTGCGATGGCGATCAGGACGCGTTGGCGCAGCCCGCCGGAGAACTCGTGCGGGTAGGCGCGGGCGCGGCGGCCCGCGTCGGGGATGCCCGCCTCGCCCATCAGCGCGATCGCCCGCTCCTTGGCCTCCGAGCGGCTCGCGAGCCCGTGCGCCACCAGCGTCTCGGCGATCTGCGACCCGACGCGCATCGCCGGGTTGAGGTTCGACATCGGGTCCTGCGGGACGAGCCCGACCTCGCGGCCGCGCAGACGTCGCAACCGCCGCTCGTCGGCGTGCGTGACGTCCTCGCCGCGGAACGCGATCGTCCCGCCGGTGACGCGGCCCGTCCCGGGCAGCAGCGAGATGACGGCGGCGGCCGTCGTCGACTTGCCCGAGCCCGACTCGCCCACGACGGCCACGCGCTCGCCCTCGTGCACCTGCAGGCTCACGCCGTGCAGCGCGGGGACGACGCCGTCGCGGCCGCGGTAGCCGACCTCGAGGTCGCGGACGTCGAGGACGGGAGCGGTGCTGTCAGCGTCCGACGGCATAGCCCTGCGCCCCCCTCGGGTTGGCGGCGGCGGCGAGCAGCCCCGTCGCCGGGTCACGGGTCACGGCCGAGAGCCGGCCGAGCGCCCAGTCGCCGGCGCGGGTGACGACGTGCCCGCGTGCCTCGAGCGACGCGACGACGTCGGCGCCGATGCGGTCCTCGACCACGAGGCCGCCGGGCGTCCAGGTGCGGGGCCAGAACGACCCGGGCATCGACGTGGTGTGCAGCGCGGGCGCGTCGATGGCCTGCTGCGGGGTGTACCCGCCGAGCAGCACGCGCAGCAGGTAGAGCAGCTGCCACTGGTCCTGCTGGTCGCCGCCGGGCGTGCCGAGCGCCGAGACCGGCCGGCCGTCCTCGAGCAGCAGCGTGGGCGTCAGCGTGGTGCGCGGGCGGCGTCCGGGGCGCAGCGCGGACGGCGACGACTCGTCGAGCCACGTCATCTGCAGCCGGGTGCCGAGGCAGAAGCCCAGCGACGGGATGGTGGGCGACGACTGCAGCCAGCCGCCGGACGGGGTGGCGGCCACGATGTTGCCCCACCGGTCGACGACGTCGATGTGGCAGGTGTCGCCCTTCGTCCGGCCGGCCACGGTGACGGTGGGCTCGCCCGCGCCGATCGCGCCCTCGTACTGCTCCGCGGTGGCCAGCGGCGGGACGAACGTCGTCGCGCCGCCCACGTCGCCGGGCCGGAACTCGACGGACGCGGTGTCGTCGATGAGCGCCCGACGCGTCGCGGCGTACTCGGGCGAGAGCAGCACGTCGAGCGGCGCGCCGCCGTCCTCGGGGTCGCCGTAGTGCGCGTCGCGGTCGGCGAGCGCGAGCTTCAGGGCCTCGACGACGCGGTGCGCGCCGTCGGCCGTCGACGGGTCGACCTCGTGCGGCTCGAAGCCGTCGAGGATCGCCAGCGCCTGCAGCAGCACCGGGCCCTGGCCCCAGGCGCCCGTCTTGGCGACGGTGTGCCCGGCGAACTCGAGCGTGGTGGCGGGCTCGTAGGAGGCGGTGAACGCGGCGAGGTCGGCGGCCGTCATCACGCCGGCGTGGTCGGTGCCGCTGGAGTGCCGGTGCGGGTCGCGCACGAACGCCTCGACCGCCTCGGCCACGAAGCCCGTCCGCCACGCCTCGCGGGCGGCGTCGACGCGGGCCTCGCGCGTCGTCGCGCCGTCGCCGGCCGCGACCAGGCGCTCGAGGGTGTCGGCGTAGGTCTCGAGGCGGACGACGTCCCCGGCCTCGGGGGGCGCGCCCGCGGGCATCCACACCGACGCCGAGGACGGCCAGTGGTCGGTGAACAGGTCGCGCATCGTGGCGACCATCGCGGCCGCGCGGGCCGAGATCTGGTGTCCGTCGCGGGCGTACCCGACGGCGAACGCGAGCACGTCGGCGAGCTCCCAGGTGCCGTGGTCGCGCAGCAGCAGCAGCCACGCGTCGACGGCGCCGGGCACCGCCGCGGCGAGGGCGCCGGCGCCGGGGACGAGGTCGAGGCCCTCGGCGCGGTAGTGCTCGATGGTGGCGCCGGCCGGGGCGGGCCCCTGGCCCATCAGCACGGTGGGCGTGGGGTCGTCGGCGGTGGCGAACAGGCCTGTCATGTCGCCGCCTGCACCGTTGAGGTGCGGCTCGACGACGTGCAGGACGAACGCGCCGGCGACGGCGGCGTCGAACGCGTTGCCACCGCGCTCCAGCACCGCCTGGGCGCTGGACGACGCGAGCCAGTGCGTCGAGGCGGCCATGCCGAAGCTGCCCCGCAGGGTGGGACGGGTGGTGTGCTCGGGGGGTTCGACGAACGGGGACACGGGTCAGCGCTCCTGACGGGAGGGGTCGAGGGCGTCGCGCAGGGCGTCGCCGAACAGGTTGAACGCGAGGCAGATGACGGCGATCGCGAGGCCGGGGAAGACGGCCGCCGACGGCGCGCGGAACAGGTACTGCTGGGCGTCGGACAGCATGATGCCGAGGCTGGGCGTGGGCGGCTGGATGCCGAGGCCGAGGAACGACAGCAGCGCCTCGCCGATCACCGCGACGGGCATGATCACCGTGGCCTGGACGATGATGGCCGACGCCGCGTTGGGCAGCACGTGCTGGCCGAGGATGCGCAGGCCGGACGCGTCCAGGCTGCGGGCCGAGAGCACGAACTCCAGCTCCCTGAACCGCAGCGTCTCGGCGCGCACCACGCGGATCATCGTCGGCACCTGGGCGATGCCGAGCGCGATGGCGGCGTTGCTGAGGCTCGCTCCGTTGATCGCGGCCAGGCCGACCGCGATCACCAGGAACGGGAACGCCAGCATCAGGTCGGTGAGCCGGGAGACGATCGCGTCGAGCCAGCCCCAGTAGCCGGCGACCAGCCCGAGCGGCGTGCCCACGACCACCGCGAGCAGCACCGACAGCACCCCGACGAGCAGCGAGGCGCGGGCGCCGAACAGCACGCGGGAGAGCACGTCGCGTCCGAGGTCGTCGGTGCCGAGCGGGTAGCCGACGGTCAGGAACCGCTGGAACGGCACGTCGAAGTCCACCTGGGTGGGCGGGTACGGCGCGATCAGCGGCGCGAACACCGCGGCGAGCACGACGACGAGCAGCAGCCCGCCGCCGACCAGCCCGAGCGGGTTGTGCAGCAGGCTGTGCAGGACGCGTCCGCGACGTCGTCCGAGGTCGGGTGCGGCTGCCTCGTCGGGCACCGGTGTGCTGACGGCCATCAGGACCTGCCTCCCACCCGGATGCGGGGGTTGATGAGCGAGTAGAGGACGTCGACCGCCAGGTTGATGACGATGTACGCCGCGGTGACCACGAGCACGACGGCCTGGATCACCGGGTAGTCGCGGGTGAACACCGAGTCGAGGGTGAGCTTGCCGAAGCCGGGCAGTCCGAAGATCCGCTCGGTGACGACGGCGCCCGAGATCAGGCCGCCCAGCTGGAGCCCGATGATCGTCACGACGACGATCAGCGAGTTGCGCAGCGCGTAGTGCGACAGCACCCGCCGTCGTCCCAGGCCCTTGGCGCGGGCGGTGCGCACGTAGTCGGTCGACAGCGACTCGAGCATCGCCGACCGCGTCTGGCGCATCACGACCGCCGCCAGGGCCGTGCCGAGGATGACCGAGGGCAGGAGCAGGTAGTACACGCCCCGCAGCGGGTCCTGGGTCACCGGGACGTAGCCCGACGCCGGGAACCAGCCGAGCCCCACCGACAGGTACAGGATCGCGAGGATGCCGAGCCAGAAGCTCGGGACCGACAGACCGACGAGCGCGAACGCGTTGGCGACCCACTCGGGCCAGCGGCCGCGGTAGACGGCCGCCACGACGCCCGCGCCGATGCCGACCACGACCGCCACGACGATCGCGAACAGCGACAGCCACAGCGTCACCGGCAGGGTGGCGCCGATCAGGTCGGTGACGGGGGTGTCGGTGCGCACCGACCTGCCGAGGTCGCCGCTCAGCGTGTCGCGCAGGAAGCGCCAGTACTGGGTGACGATCGGCTGGTCGAGTCCGAGGTCGGCGCGCACCTGCGCGAGGCGCTCGGGGTCGGCCTCCTCGCCGGCGAGGGCGAGCGCGGGGTCCCCGGGCAGCGCGCGGACGCCCCAGAACACCACGACCGACGCGAGGAACATCGTCAGCACCGCCTGCCAGAGGCGGTTGAGCAGGTAGCGGCCCATCAGTCCTCGCCCTCCAGGAACGCGGCGCGACCGAGCCGCACGACGCCGTCGGCGTACGTCGAGACGCCCGCGACGTCCTCGCTGTAGGCGGTGAGGTTGCGCTGGCGGTAGAGGTAGACGATCGGGTCGTCCTGCTGCACCTGCGTCACCACCTGTCCGTAGGTCTGCGCCCGCTGGGCGGGGTCGGTCTGCTGCGCGGCCTGCTGCAGGAGCCGGTCGACGTCGGGGTTGCTGTAGCCGGAGTAGTTGTTGCCCTGCTCGGTGCCGAGGAACGCGTACGTGTTGCCGTGCGGGTCGACGCGGCCCGACCAGCCCAGCTGCAGCAGCTCGAAGTCGCCGCGCGTCTGCACGTCCAGCAGGGTGGAGTACTCGACGGGGGAGATGCGCAGGTCGAACCCGCCGTCGGCCACCGCCGCCTGGAGGGCCTGCGCGAGGCGGAGCGTGTCGGGGGTGTTGGACACCTGCATCGTCAGGCGCAGCGGCGTCTCGACGCCCGCCTGCTCGAGCAGCCGCCGGGACAGCGCGGGGTCGTACTCGGGGCACGCGTCGCTGGCCTCGGTGGCGAACTCCGACGTCGGCGGGATCGGCGAGCACGCGGGCTCGAACCAGTTGTTGAAGACCGAGTTGACCAGCGCCTGCCGGTCGATGGCGTGCTCGAAGGCCTGGCGGACGCGGGGGTCCTTGGCCAGCGGGGTGTCGATCTCTCCCGGCGGCTGGCCGGTGCCGTCGACGTTGCCGAGGTTGAACGTGACGCCCTGGTAGCCGAACGAGGCGATCTGCAGCAGCCCGATGCCGTCCTCGCGGTCGAGGGCGTCGACGTCCTGCGGCGAGACCGAGTCGATCACCTGGACGTCGCCCGAGCGCAGGTTGGCCGCGCGGATGTTGGCGTCGGTCATGATCCGGTAGGTGATCGTGTCGAGGTGGACCTCGTCGGCCGCGTAGTAGCGGGGGTCGTGCTCGACGCTGATCGACGTCTGCGGCACCCGCTCGCGGAACTTGAACGGCCCGACGCACACCGGTGCGGTGCCGAAGTCGTCGCCGAGCTCCTTCAGAGCGGTGGGCGACATGATCATGCCGGCGCGGTCGGACAGTGCGGCCGTGATGGGCGCGAACGGCGTCTCGTAGGTGAGCTGGACGGTGCGCGCGTCGGGCGTCGTGATCGCGGTGATCGGCCCCATCTCGGACGCGCGCGAGGAGTCCTCCTTGGTCAGGTGCCGCTGCAGCGTCGTGCGGACGGCGGAGGCGTCGAACGCGGTGCCGTCGGCGAACTCGACGCCGTCGCGCAGCGGGATCGTGACCGTGCGGCCTCCGTCCGCCAGGGTGGGCAGCGCGGACGCGAGCTGCGGCACGATCTCGCCCTTCGCGTCGGTGTCGTAGAGCTTCTCGCAGATCGTGTTCATCACGTAGCGGGTGTAGAGCGAGGACGAGGTGGTCGGGTCGAGCACGTCCGGCTCGGCCGACAGCCCCATGACCAGGTCGCCGCCGTCGCGCACCGGCCGGTCGCCGATCGGCGCGTCGGTGACGTCGGGACGGTCGACGCGGTCCGGCGGCGGCTGCACCTGGTAGCAGCCGGCCAGGACCAGCGTCAGGACGCCGGCCAGGAGCGCGGGTGCTCTGCGGGTGGGCACGGGGACTTCTCCTCGGGGGCGGAGGAACGGGGTGTTTGTATACAATCTGCCCGCCGCACGTTTCCACGGGGTTGCGGTGCCGTCAAGGGTGCGTGGCGGTGGCTCGGGGCGGCGGCACGGACTCGGGTGCGGGTTCGGGTGCGGCGCCGTCGGGGTGCTCGCCGACAGGCACCTACGGACGCGGTGGGTGGCGCGGCTCGTCGCGGCCGGGTGGCTGTCTCGGTGGGTGGACCGCCCGTTCTCCTGGGCCTCACGCGTCCCACTTCCCCCAGTTTCCTGTCCCGTTACCTGGGAAGTTCTCCGTGGTCTCGGAAGTTTTCCGTGGGCGGCACCCGGCTCGTCTCACGCGGTGAGACCCGAGGCCGGCCGCCCTGTCGCCACCGCCGCGGCCCGCGTCCGTAGGTGCGCCCTTTCGTCGTGCGAGCACCCCCGGGGCGGTCGCGCTGGGTTCGGGTGCGGCGCCGTCGGGGTGCTCGCCGACAGGCAGCGACGGACAGGGTGGGTGGCACGGCTCGTCGCGGCCGGGTGGCTGTCTCGGTGGGTGGACCGCCCGTTCCCCCTGGGCCCCACGCGTCCCACTTCCCCCGGTCTTCTGTCCCATCCCCTGGGAAGTTCTCCGTGGTCTCGGAAGTTTTCCGTGGGCGGCACCCCGAGCGACTACAACCGCGCCCCCGTCCCGGGGCCGAGGGGGAGGTCGAAGCCGTAGAAGACGGTCAGCACCAGCACCCACGACACCCAGAACGGCACGACGAACGGCAGCATGCGGGCGAAGATCGTGCCGAGGCCGGCGTCGGGCTCGTAGCGCCGGAGCATGGTGAGCAGCACGATCATGTACGGGTTGAGCTGGGTGATCACCTGCGTCGCGGAGTCGCCGACGCGGAAGGCGGCCTGGACGAAGGCGGGCTCGAAGCCGAGGATCGCGAACAGCGGCACGAACACCGACGCCATCAGGGTCCACATCGCCGAGCCCGAGATGATGAACAGGTTGAGCAGCGAGGCCAGCAGGATGAAGCACAGGATCGCGACGAACCCCGTCAGGCCGATCTTCTCCAGGCCCTCGGCGCCCGCCACGGCCAGCCACGAGCCGACGCCCGACCAGTTGAACAGGGCGGTGAACTGCCCGAGCACGAACGCGAGCACCACGAAGCCGGCCATGTCGCGGACGGTGGCGGCCAGGGAGCGGGGGACGTCGGCCGAGCTTGTCCAGGTGCCGGACGCGAACCCGTAGACCAGGCCGGGGATC
>NZ_JBMGQR010000067.1:0-5000 GCF_049059935.1 Solicola agrisoli
CGGGCCCCCGCCGGCGCGCTGGAACCGGCGCCTCAGCGACCCCGTCACCTCGACGACGTCCTCGGCCTGAAGCCGTGCCGCAGTGCGACGGGCCGTCGAGGTCCATGCCACGCAGTCGATCGTGTCGACGGTGATCTTGCTGCGCCTCCGCGCCGCCGGGGGTCTGCGCACGATCACGCGGAACGCGACCATCTCGTCACCGCTCGGCATCACCTTGACCACCGGGAGCGCGGCCACCCGGCCGCCGATCTGCACCTCGTTGGCGTAGGGGATCTCGTCCTGCTCGTCGGTCAGCGCCATCGCGACCACCTCCTGGCTTCCAGGATGGGTCCGCGCGCCGGCCACCGACCGGGTCGTCGCCCCCGCTGTGGACGAGCCGATGCCCGCATGCGCCCTGTGGACGTGGAGCGGTCAGCGACCGTCGGTGCCGTCGAGGGCCTGCACGCGGAGCACCGCGTCGGTGTCCTCGTTGCCGTCGACCGCCACGGTCCGGTGGAACCACTCCAACGCCTCGGCCTTGCGGCCGGCGCTCTCCAGTGCGTCGGCGTACGCGTAACGCAGCCGCGACACCCACGCCTCACGGCTCGGCGAGTGCAGACGCTCGCCCTCCAGGAGGCGGATGGCGGCCTCGGTCTGTCCGAGGTCCCGACGGGCACCGGCGACCACGATCGTCAGCTCGGCCCAGCCGGCCTGGTCCAGGGCCTCCTTGGCCTGCTCGGTCGCCATCGCGATGGCCCGCTCGGGACGTCGCAGTGCGCGCTCGCAGTCGGCCATCATCGGCAGGTAGTCCCATGCGCCGTTCATCCGGCGTGCGGCCCTCAGGTCCGACAACGCCTCGGAGAACTTGCCTGCGGCGTAGGCAGTCTCCCCGCACGCCTCGCGCACGACAGCCACCCGCTGCGCGCGCGCTCGAGCCGCCAGCGCGTGCTGGTAGGCGAGCTGGGGGTCCTCCTCGATGAGGTTGCCGGCCATCACCAGGTGACGGGCGACCCGGTCGGCGAGCTTGTCGGGCAGCGACGCCAGTGCGCGCCGGACGTGAGGGTCGAGATCCTTGGCCACCACGTCGTCGGGCAGCTCCGGGCCGTCGTAGCGCTGCTGGTCCTCGGTCCGTGGGGCCCGCTCGTTCCGGGTGTCCCGACCACGACCGCCGGGCGCACCCTGACGCTGACGATCACCGCGGGGGGCACCGGAGGACGCGCCACCGCGGCGGTCCGAGGAGCCTCCGCGACCGCCACCGCTCGGACGGCCCGAGCCGGCTCGGCCCTGTCCACCCGATCGGCCCTGTCCGCCCGAACCGGCTCGTCCCTGGCGTCCACCGCGCGCATCGTCTGCCATTGCTCTGGCTCCTCCCGGTCCCGCAGGACCACAAAAGAAAACGGGCCGCCCCGGCCTTGAAGGCCAGGGCGGCCCGTTTGAAGAATATGTCCGGCGACGTCCTACTCTCCCACACAGTCTCCCGTGCAGTACCATCGGCGCTGAAAGGCTTAACTTCCGGGTTCGGAATGTTACCGGGTGTTTCCCTTTCGCCATGGTCGCCGAAACTCTATTGAGATATCGATGATGCCAGTAGCATCTGGCACCCGACCGTATCTCGGGAACCTCACAGTGGACGCGTGCAGTGCTTGAAAAGTAATGGTGTAAGACAAGCCCTCGGCCTATTAGTACCGGTCAGCTCCATGCGTTGCCGCACTTCTACTTCCGGCCTATCAACCCAGTAATCTGCTGGGGGCCTTACCTGGTAAACCAGTGGGAAACCTCATCTTGAAACGTGCTTCCCGCTTAGATGCTTTCAGCGGTTATCACTTCCGAACGTAGCCAACCAGCCGTGCTCTTGGCAAAACAACTGGCACACCAGAGGTTCGTCCATCCCGGTCCTCTCGTACTAGGGACAGCCTTTCTCAAGTTTCCTACGCGCGCGGCGGATAGGGACCGAACTGTCTCACGACGTTCTAAACCCAGCTCGCGTGCCGCTTTAATGGGCGAACAGCCCAACCCTTGGGACCTGCTACGGCCCCAGGATGCGACGAGCCGACATCGAGGTGCCAAACCATCCCGTCGATATGGACTCTTGGGGAAGATCAGCCTGTTATCCCCGGGGTACCTTTTATCCGTTGAGCGACGCCGCTTCCACATGCCAGCGCCGGGTCACTAGTCCCGACTTTCGTCCCTGCTCGAGATGTCTCTCTCACAGTCAAGCTCCCTTGTGCACTTACACTCGAAACCTGATTGCCAACCAGGCTGAGGGAACCTTTGGGCGCCTCCGTTACATTTTAGGAGGCAACCGCCCCAGTTAAACTACCCATCAGGCACTGTCCCTGATCCGGATCACGGACCTAGGTTAGATATCTAGTACAGTCAGAGTGGTATTTCAACGTTGACTCCACAAGAACTGGCGTCCCTGCTTCACAGTCTCCCACCTATCCTACACAAACTGAACCAAACACCAATACCAAACTATAGTGAAGGTCCCGGGGTCTTTCCGTCCTGCCGCGCGTAACGAGCATCTTTACTCGTAGTGCAATTTCGCCGAGTCCATGGTTGAGACAGCGCCCAAGTCGTTACTCCATTCGTGCAGGTCGGAACTTACCCGACAAGGAATTTCGCTACCTTAGGATGGTTATAGTTACCACCGCCGTTTACTGGGGCTTAAGTTCTGCGCTTCGCCATTACTGACTAACACGTCCCCTTAACCTTCCAGCACCGGGCAGGAGTCAGTCCGTATACATCGAATTACTTCTTCGCACGGACCTGTGTTTTTAGTAAACAGTCGCTTGGGCCTGGTCTCTGCGGCCTTGAGTGCTTCGGAGAGCAAGTCTCCTGACACGTCCGGCCCCCCTTCTCCCGAAGTTACGGGGGCATTTTGCCGAGTTCCTTAACCATGGTTCACTCGATCACCTTGGTATTCTCTACCTGACCACCTGAGTCGGTTTGGGGTACGGGCGGCTCTGAAGCTCGCTAGAGGCTTTTCTCGGCAGCATAGGATCACTCACTTCGCCTTAATCGGCTCGACATCGGCTCTCAGGCATGCAGGAGACGGATTTGCCTATCTCCAGCCCTACGACCTTGTCCGCGGACTACCATCGCCGCGGTTGAGCTACCTTCCTGCGTCACCCCATCGCTTGCCTACTACCGGTTCGGGTCGTGCGCTCCGCCTCGTCTGTCCGAAGACGTCTGAGGTTTTGGGCACTTAGCATCACCGGGTTCAGCAGGGTCGCGTCAGCGCCGGTACGGGAGTATCAGCCCGTTGTCCATCGACTACGCCTGTCGGCCTCGCCTTAGGTCCCGACTTACCCAGGGAAGATTAGCTTGACCCTGGAACCCTTGGTCATTCGGTGGAGGAGTTTCTCACTCCTCATTCGCTACTCATGCCTGCATTCTCACTCGTGTGGCCTCCACGGCTGGTTCACACCGCCGCTTCGCTGGCCACACGACGCTCCCCTACCCATCCATGCACCTGGACCACGAAGGCCTGGTTATCACATGAATGCCATAGCTTCGGTGGATTGCTTGAGCCCCGCTAAATTGTCGGCGCGGAATTACTTGACCAGTGAGCTATTACGCACTCTTTCAAGGGTGGCTGCTTCTAAGCCAACCTCCTGGTTGTCTCTGCGACTCCACATCCTTTTCCACTTAGCAATCGCTTTGGGACCTTAGCTGATGGTCTGGGCTGTTTCCCTCTCGACAATGGAGCTTATCCCCCACTGTCTCACTGCTGCGCTCTCACTTACCGGCATTCGGAGTTTGGTTGATTTCAGTAAGCTGGTAAGCCCCCTAGACCATCCAGTGCTCTACCTCCGGCAAGAAACACGCAACGCTGCACCTAAATGCATTTCGGGGAGAACCAGCTATCACGGAGTTTGATTGGCCTTTCACCCCTATCCACAGGTCATCCCCTCAGTTTTTAACCTAAGTGGGTTCGGTCCTTCACGCGGTCTTACCCGCGCTTCAACCTGCCCATGGATAGATCACTCCGCTTCGGGTCTAGAGCGTGCGACTCATTCGCCCTATTCGGACTCGCTTTCGCTACGGCTTCCCCACTCGGGTTAACCTTGCCACACACCGCTAACTCGCAGGCTCATTCTTCAAAAGGCACGCTGTCACAGTTGCAAGCAACTGCTCCAACGGATTGTAAGCACATGGTTTCAGGTACTATTTCACTCCCCTCCCGGGGTACTTTTCACCTTTCCCTCACGGTACTTGTCCGCTATCGGTCATCGAGGAGTATTTAGGCTTAGCGGGTGGTCCCGCCAGATTCACACGCCATTTCAGGGGTAGCGTGTTACTCGGGATGACGCACAAGAGCCATTGCCTTACGTGTACGGGGGTATCACCCTCTACGCCGGGACTTTCCAGTCCACTTCAACTTCAGCAATGGTTTCTAACTCTTCGACTGATCGGCAGAACAGTCAGTGCGGTCCCACAACCCCGTCGAGGCAACGCCTGCCGGCTATCACACCTACGACGGTTTAGCCTGTTCCGATTTCGCTCGCCACTACTCTCGGAATCACTGTTGTTTTCTCTTCCTGTGGGTACTGAGATGTTTCACTTCCCCACGTTCCCTCCGAACGCCCTATGTGTTCAGGCGCCGGTACCTGGACTTTCCTCCAGGTGGGTTTCCCCATTCGGACACCCCCGGATCACAGCTCGGTTGTCAGCTTCCCGGGGCTTATCGCAGACTCCTACGTCCTTCATCGGCTCTCGATGCCAAGGCATCCACCATGTGCTCTTAGTAGCTTGTCATTACTTACTTCTAAGATGCTCGCGTCCACTGTGAAGTTCTCAAAATACGGGCGGTCCCGCACTGATACCCGCGCTTGCCGGTGAATCCGGTAGTTCGCGGGATGTGCGGTCCAAGAGATGAGGCCTAAGCCCGATCCCTCAGGACCCAACAGTGTGCCTGACCTGCTTGCTCGTCTTCCACCGAGGTTCCGTTCCCTTGCGGGATGTACTGACGGTGGTTCCGAGTGCTGCAGGCCAAATAATCGACGTTCCACTAGTGA
>NZ_JBMGQR010000067.1:7500-23378 GCF_049059935.1 Solicola agrisoli
CTCCTCCGCGCGTCGTGCCTCGTCCGCGCCGTGCACGAGCGTGGTCACCTCGGTGGCCAGGCGTCGTTGGGCCGCCCTCGCCCCCGGGCGCTCCTGGTGGTCGGCCACCAGCGCGTCGATCTCGTCCACCGGCAGGAACGTGAACTGCTTGAGGTACTCCCCCACCTTCGCGTCCTCGGCCTGGATCCAGGACTGGTAGAAGGCGTAGGGCGACGTCAGGTCGGGGTCGAGCCAGACCGCGCCCGCCTCGGACTTGCCGAACTTGGTGCCGTCGGCCTTGGTGATCAACGGCGTCGCGAGCGCGTTGACGCGGGCACCCTCGGCGCGGCGCACCAGCTCGACGCCGGCGGTGATGTTGCCCCACTGGTCGCTCCCCCCGGTCTGCAGCGCGCACCCGTGGCGTCGGAACAGCTCGAGGTAGTCCATGGACTGGAGCAGCACGTAGCTGAACTCGGTGTAGCTGATGCCCCCCTCCAGGCGGCTGCTCACCACGTGGCGGTCGAGCATCCGGTTGACCGGGAAGTGCTTGCCGACGTCACGCAGGAAGTCGAGGACGTCCATCCCCGCGGTCCAGTCGAGGTTGTTGACCACGGTGGCGGCGTTGGGGCCCTCGAAGGACACGAACTGCTGCACCTGGGCGCGGATCCGCTCCACCCAGGCGGCGACGGTCTCGCGGGAGTTCATCACCCGCTCCCCGGACTCCTTGGGATCGCCGATCAGCCCGGTCGATCCCCCCACGAGGATCAGCGGACGGTGCCCCGCGTCCTGGAGGCGCCGTGCGGTGAGCAGCTGCAGCAGGTTGCCGAAGTGCAGGCTCGGTGCGGTGGGGTCGAAGCCCACGTAGAACGTGACCGGCCCCGCCGAGAGGTCGGAGCGCAGGGCGCCCGGGTCCGTCGAGTGCGCGACGAGCCCGCGCGCCTCGAGGTCGTCCAGCACGTGCGTGGTCACGGTCGATGCTCCTTCGTCGCGAGGACCCACGACGCGGGTCCTTCTGCGGGCGATTCTCCCCCGACCGCCCCGTCCTCGTCGTCCGGCTCTCCGGCAGGGCCGCGCGTACGGTGGGCGAGCGTGGCTCTGAGGGGAGCCGCCACACCCTGGAGGGAACCCCATGCGCCTGCCCATCCCCGGTCCCCGGGACGTCCTGCGAGTGACCGAGCAGGGGTGGTCCGCGCTCGAGGAGGTCATCTCCATGGTCCCGCGCCTCGGCGCCGTGCTCACCGACGTCGAGCAGATCGTCGTGCAGGTGCGCCAGGTGGTCGCGGCCGTCGACCTGACGCGGGCCCGCGCCGACGCGGTCGTCGTGCACACCGAGCGGGTCGTGGAGACGGCCGAGGCCCTCGTCGGAGGTGCCGCCGTGCTCACGGCCCGCGCCGAGGCGCTGCTCGACGCCTTCGAGCCGGCGCTCCAGACGCTGCAGCCCACCTTGCAGACCTTCGCCGAGACGACCAGCAACAAGGAGGTCGACGCCCTGATCGGGCTGGTCGACCTCACCCCCCAGCTGGTCAAGCACCTGAACGAGGACATCGTCCCCATCCTCGGCACGATGAACTCGGTGGCGCCCGACCTGCGCGACCTGCTCGACGTCTCGCGCGAGCTCAACGAGCTCATCGGCGCGGTGCCCGGGCTGGGCCGGGTCAAGAAGAAGATCGAGGAGCAGCAGGAGGAGGAGGACCGCGGCCGGGCCCAGGTCAACCGCCTGGACTGATCAGCCCGCGGCGGGCGCGCGCGGGCTCCGCCGGTAGGCCGACACGGTCGGGTCGCCGTCGATCCAGAGTCGCCACGGGACGTCCGCCGCGCGCGAGACGCCCACCCTCGGCCCGGTCCCCGTCACGGGTGCCGGGCCGAGGCGCGCCTCCAGACGGAGACGGTCACCGACGAGCAGGTCGTGCGCGTCGTCGTCGCCGTCGATGCCGAGGGCCGACGTGAGGTTGGCGGGGCCGCGGGCCAGGCCGACGTCGGCGACCCGCGGACCGCGCCGCGCACGAGCCGCGTCGACGCCGTCGACGACCTCACCCGCCCGCAGCAGCACCGCCGACGCCACGCCGTCGACGCCCGTCACCACGTTGGCGCACCAGTGCAGCCCGTACGAGCGGTAGACGTACAGCCGCCCGGCCGGGCCGAACATCACCTCGGTGCGGGGCGTGGGGCCGCGCCAGGCGTGCGAGGCCGGGTCGTCGGCCCCCGCGTAGGCCTCGACCTCGGTGAGCCGCACCCGGACCTCGCCGTGCACCAGGTGCGCGCCGAGCAGCGAGCGCGCGACGTCGAGGACGTCCCCCTGGAGCTGCACGGGCGACAGTCTCGCCGTCAGGCGGGCACGCCGCCCACCCAGGTCTCGCGCACCAGCGGGACACCGGGACGGTAGGCGAGGTGGACGTACGACGGGGCGTCGAGGACGGCGAGGTCGGCGCGCGCCCCGACGCCGAGGTGGCCGACGTCGTCGCGCCTCAGGGACGCCGCGCCGCCACGGGTGGTGGCCCACAGCGCCTCGGCGGGCGTCAGCCCCATCTCGCGCACGGCGAGAGCCAGGACGAACGGCATCGACGACGTGTAGCAGCTGCCGGGGTTGCAGTCGGTGGCCACCGCGACGGTGACGCCCGCGTCGAGCAGCCGGCGCGCGTCCGGGTACGGCGAACGGGTGGAGAACTCCACGCCCGGGAGCAGACCCGCGACGGTGCCGGTGGACGCGAGCGCGTCGACGTCGGCGTCGCTGAGGTACGTGCAGTGGTCGGCCGCCGCCGCACCCAGCTCGCAGGCCAGCTGCACGCCCGGGCCGTGGCCGAGCTGGTTGGCGTGGACGCGCGGCAGCAGGCCGCGGTCCTTCCCGGCGAGCAGGATCGTGCGCGCCTGGTCGGCGTCGAAGGCGCCGGTCTCGCAGAACACGTCAACCCAGCGGGCGTGCGGGGCGCACGCGTCGAGCATGGGTCCGGTGACGAGGTCGACGTAGGCCGCGGGGTCGTCGGCGTGCTCGGGCGGGACGACGTGGGCGCCCAGGTAGGTCGTCTCGGTCGTGAGCGCGGACGCGACCCGCAGCGAGCGGGCCTCGTCCTCGACGGTGAGCCCGTAGCCGCTCTTGACCTCGACGGTCGTGGTGCCCTGCCGCCGCATCTCGGCCACGTGGGCGGCCGCCCGAGCGCCGAGCTGCTCGTCGGTGGCGGCCCGCGTCGCGGCGACGGTGCTGCGGATGCCGCCGGCGGAGTACCGCTCGCCGGCCATCCGGGCGGCGAACTCGGCCGACCGCTCGCCGGCGAAGACCAGGTGGCTGTGGGAGTCGACGAAGCCGGGGACCACCGCGGCCCCGCCGACGTCGTGCGAGGTGTCGCAGGCGGGGGCGTCGGCGGCGGGCCCGACCCACGCCACGTGCCCGTCGCGCAGCACCAGCGCGGCGTCGTGGAGGACGCCCAGGACGGTGCCGTCGCCCAGCGCCGGGTCGGTGGTGACCAGCTCGCCGATCCCCGTCAGCAGCGTGCTCATCGCCCCACCCTCTCCCAGCACGCCTCGACGGCTCGGGCGAGCTCGCGCGAGACGGCCTCCGCGGCGTCGGGGTCGTGGACGACGTCGGAGGCCGTGGCACCGAACACCAGCCCCTCCGGGCCCTCCGGCACCCCCGCCAGGTGCGGCGCGTCCCAGGCGACCTCGACGTCGTGCGGTGCGGACAGCCCGAGCGACGCGTGACCGTCCACCCCGGCGGCCCGGAGCAGCCGCTCGGCCGACCAGGTGCCCCGTCGCCCGCTGACGAGCCGCTCGTCGTCCTCCAGCGCCCGCATCTCGGCGAACGGGTCGATCACGGCGTGCCCGTCCGAGCCCAGGGTGAGCCGAGCCCCTGCGGCCTCGAGCGCCGGACCGGGTCCGACGCCGTCGGCGAGGTCGCGCTCGGTGGTCGGGCAGAAGCACGCGAAGGACGACGCGGCGCCGATCGTCGCGACGTCCGCCTCGGTGAGGTGGGTGGCGTGCACGGCGGTGGTGGCGGGCCCCCAGAAGCCGGCCTCGTCGAGCAGCGCGGTGGGCGTCATGCCGTGCGCGGCCAGGCAGGCCTCGTTCTCGGCGGGCTGCTCGGACAGGTGGACGTGCAGGGGCGCCCGGTGCGACTGGGCCCAGCCGGCGACGGTCGGCAGCTGGTCGGCGGGCACCGCGCGGACCGAGTGCGCCGCCGCCCCGACGACGACGTCGGTGGCACCGGCGTGGCGGCTTCGCAGGTCCTCGACGCGCGAGGCCCACGCGGCGGCGTCGCCGTCGGAGAACCGCTGCTGGACGCCCTGCGGCGCCTCGCCGAACCCGGCGGCGAGGTAGCAGGTGTCGAGCAGGCAGATGGCGACGCCGGCGTCACGGGCGGCCGCGACGAGCGCCTCGCCCATGGCGTTCGGGTCGTCGTAGGGGCGGCCGCCGGGCCGGTGGTGCACGTAGTGGAACTCACCCACGGCCGTCCAGCCCGCCAGGCGCATCTCGCCGTACACGGCGCGGGCCAGGCGGTGCAGCAGGTCGGGGTCGAGGGCGTCCGCGAGGTCGTACATCTGCTCGCGCCACGTCCAGAAGGACCCCGGCGCCTGGGCGCGTCCGCGCAGGGCGCGGTGGAACACGTGGCTGTGGGCGTTGGCGAAGCCGCCCGGCACGGTCAGGGTCACCGGGCACCGGCCAGGTGCTCGATGGTGCGGGCGAGGGCGGCGACGCCGGCCAGGCAGTCGGCCTCGTCCGCGTGCTCGTGCGGGGAGTGCGAGACGCCCGTGGGGTTGCGCACGAACAGCATTGCGGTGGGGACGCCGTGCCGCGCGAGGACGCCGGCGTCGTGGCCGGCGCCGGTGGGCAGCACGGGGGCGTCGTCCAGCAGCGTCGACAGCTCCGCGGCGAGGGCGGCGTCGAAGGCGACCTCGGCGCTGACGGACTCCGCCGTCGTCTCGACGCCCGTGCCGTCGCGCCCGGCGCGGTCCGCGGCCTGCGCGGTGACGCGGGCGACGAGGTCGTCCAGCACCGATTCGTCGGCGGCGCGGGCGTCCATCCACGCCCGCACCTGCGACGGGATCGCGTTGGTGCCGTTGGGGTCCACCTCGACGCGCCCGAAGGTGGCTCGCGCGCCGAGCAGCCGGGCCTGCTTGTTGGCTGCGAGGACCGTCATCGCGAAGGTGAGCATCGGGTCCTGGCGATCGTCCATCGGCGTGGTGCCGGCGTGGTCGGCGCGGCCGGTGAAGGTGAAGCGGTAGCGGCCGTGGGGCCAGATGGCCGAGCCGACGCCCACCGCGGCGCCGTCGTCGAGGTCGAGCGCACGGCCCTGCTCGACGTGCAGCTCGACGAAGGTGCCGATGCGGCCGAGCAGGTCGGGCCGCGGGCGCACGTCCTCGACCCGGCGCCCGCGCGCCCTCAGGGTCTCGGCCAGGGTGAGCCCGTCGCGGTCGCGCAGGCCGAGCGCCTTCTCGGCGTCGAGCGAGCCGGTCATCAGGCGGGACCCGGCGCAGGCGATCCCGAACCGGGCGCCCTCCTCGTCGGCGAAGGCGCCGACGGCGAGCGGCCGGTCGAGCGCGACGCCGCGCGCGTCGAGGTCGTCGATCGCCGCGAAGGCCGAGACCACGCCGAGCGGGCCGTCGAAGGCCCCGCCGCCGGGCACGGAGTCGAGGTGGGAGCCGACGAGCAGCGCGTCGTCGCGGGTGGTGTCGCCCCGCCAGGCCAGCAGGTTGCCGTTGCCGTCGTCGACGAGCTCGAGCCCGCGCGCGGCGGCCTCGCCGGCGAACCACTCGCGCAGCGTCAGGTCGGCGTCGGACCAGGCGAAGCGGTGGTACCCGCCATCGCCGGCGTCGCGGCCCACGGGGGCGATCGCGTCCCACATCGCGTCGAAAGACATGGCCTCATCCTGCCCTCGCGCCGGCGCGGTCGGCAGCGACCCGTCCACCGGTGGTGTCTCGTCGGCGAGACACCACCGCACCCTCGGTCGACGACCGGGCGTCCGGCGCGTGGTCTGCTACGGGGAGGAGAGTCGTACGACCGACAGGAGCACCCCGTGGCCTCGCACCTGCCACTCGAGGACCTCGCCGCCTGGGCCGTCGAGGGCGGACCGGCCCCCGTGGTCCTCACCGACGACGGGTACGAGCGGATCTCGGCCGCCTGGACGGGTCTGCGTGCCGCCGGGCGCTCCGGTGCCGTGTACGGCCTGACGACCGGCGTCGGCGCGCTGAGGAACGTCCCCACCGAGATCACCGGCGACGACAACGCGTCGCACCCCCTGCGGCTGTGGCGCAGCCACGCCGGCGGGTTCGGGGCCACGTACGACGACGCGACCGCCCGCGCCGCGATGGCCATCCGCCTGCACCAGATCACGTCGGGTCGCTCGGGCGTCAGCACCGGGCTCGCGTCCGCGCTCGGCGCCGCCGTGGCGACGGGGTCGGTGCCCGACCTGCACCGCTGCGGCTCCATCGGCACCGGCGACCTGGTGCCTCTGGCCGAGCTGGCGCTGACGTTGGTCGGCGAGCGCGCCTGGCGCTCCGGCGGCGTGCCGGTGGCCGAGGTCGACGACGGCGACGCGCTGCCGTTCATGAGCAGCAACGCCCTGACCCTCGCGACGTCCGTGCTGGCCCTGCGACGCCTGACGGACCTCGCCGCCGCCGCCGAGCGCGTCACCGCCCTGAGCGCGGCCGCCCTGCAGGCGTCCCTGCAGGCGTACGACCCGCGCGTGCACGCCGGCCGTCCCGACGCCGGGCAGGCCCAGGTCGCGGCCCGCCTGATGACGCTCCTCGGCGCCGGCCACGCCGCGCCCGCCCGTATCCAGGACCCGTTCGGGCTGCGCACGGTGCCGCAGGTGCACGCGCCGTTCCTGGACTCCCTGCAGTGGACCGAGCGCGCCATCCGCCTCGAGGTCGACGACCCGAGCGAGAACCCGCTCGTCGTCGAGGACGGGACGCCGCTGCACCACGGCGGGTTCGTCACCGCGCGCCTCAGCGCGGCGCTCGACTCGCTGCGGCAGGCCACCTACCCGGTGCTCGCGCTGTCGTCGTCGCGGCTGTCGGCGCTCACCAACCCGTCGCTCACCGGGCTCCCGGCCTTCCTGGCGTCGGGCCCCGTGGGCAGCTCGGGCGTGATGATCCTGGAGTACCTCGCCCAGGACGCCCTCGCGCAGGCCCGCACCCTGACGACACCCGTCTCGACCGGCCACGCGGTGGTGTCGCTCGGGCTGGAGGAGCACGCGTCCTTCTCGACGCAGGCGGCGCTGTGGAGCGAGCACCTGGTGGAGCACGCGTCGGTGGTGCTCGCCTGCGAGCTGGTGGCGGCGGTCCGCGCCCTGCGCACCGACCCCGAGCGCCTGCCCGACACCCCCGTCCGCGAGGTGTTCGACCTCGCCGCCGCCCACCTCTCCGACGACCGCACCGACCGCCCGCTCGGCGCTGACGTCGAGCGGGCGGTCGGCCTGGTGCGGGCGGGCCTGGCCTGAGGGCTCAGCCCTCGGTCATCGGCACGCGGACGCCGCGCTCGGCGGCGACCTCCTCGGCGCGGTCGTAGCCCGCGTCGACGTGCCGCACGACGCCCATGCCGGGGTCGTTGGTGAGGACGCGCTCGATCTTCTGCGCGGCCATCTCGGTGCCGTCGGCGACGACCACCTGGCCGGCGTGGATGGAGCGACCCATGCCCACGCCGCCGCCGTGGTGGATCGAGACCCACGTGGCGCCGGACGCGGTGTTGACCAGGGCGTTGAGCAGCGGCCAGTCGGCGATGGCGTCGGAGCCGTCGAGCATCGACTCGGTCTCGCGGTAGGGCGAGGCGACCGAGCCGGAGTCGAGGTGGTCGCGACCGATGACGACCGGGGCCGAGAGCTCGCCCGAGGCGACCATCTCGTTGAACCGGACGCCGGCGCGGTGGCGCTCGCCGTAGCCGAGCCAGCAGATCCGCGCGGGCAGGCCCTGGAAGTGCACGCGCTCCTGCGCGAGGGTGATCCAGCGCCTGAGCCGCTCGTCGTCGGGGAACAGCTCGAGGACGGCGCGGTCGGTGGCGGCGATGTCGGCCGGGTCGCCCGACAGCGCGGCCCAGCGGAACGGGCCACGCCCCTCGCAGAACTGGGGGCGGATGTAGGCCGGCACGAACCCGGGGAAGTCGAAGGCGCGCCCGTACCCGGCCTTGCGGGCCTCGTCGCGGATCGAGTTGCCGTAGTCGAACACCTCGGCGCCCGCGTCGGCGAACCCGACCATGGCCTCGACGTGGCGCGCCATCGACTCCTGGGCGCGCAGCGTGAAGCCGGCGGGGTCCTTCTCGCGCTCGAGCTCCCAGTCCTCGAACGCCATGCCCGCGGGCAGGTAGTACAGCGGGTCGTGGGCGCTGGTCTGGTCGGTGACGACGTCGATGGGCGCGCCGGTGGCGAGCAGGTGCGGCAGCGCCTCGGACGCGTTGGCCTGCACGCCGATCGACAGCGCACGGCGCTCGTCCCGGGCCTGGACAGCCATGGCGAGGGCCTCGTCCAGCGAGTCGGCCCGCACGTCGAGGTAGCGGTGCTCGATGCGGCGGGCGATGCGGTCGGGGTCGACCTCGAGGCAGATCGCGACGCCGTCGTTCATGGTGACGGCGAGCGGCTGCGCGCCGCCCATGCCGCCGAGGCCGGCGGTGAGGGTGATGGTGCCGGCGAGGGTGCCGGTGCCGCCCTCGGTGCCCGCGAGCTTGTCGGCGACGGCGGCGAACGTCTCGAAGGTGCCCTGCAGGATGCCCTGGGTGCCGATGTAGATCCACGAGCCGGCCGTCATCTGGCCGTACATCGTGAGCCCCTCGGCCTCCAGCTTGCGGAACTCCTCCCAGGTGGCCCAGTCGCCCACCAGGTTCGAGTTGGCGATGAGCACCCGCGGCGCCCACGGGTTGGTGCGCATGACGGCGACGGGCTTGCCCGACTGGACGAGCATCGTCTCGTCGTCGGCGAGCGTCGTCAGCGTGCGGACCAGGGCGTCGTACGCCGGCCAGTCGCGGGCGGCCTTGCCCGAGCCGCCGTAGACGACGAGGTCGTCGGGGCGCTCGGCGTTCTCGGGGTCGAGGTTGTTCATCAGCATCCGCAGCGGTGCCTCGGTCTGCCAGCTGCGGGCGGTGAGCTGCGTCCCGCGGGGTGCGCGGACGGGTCGGCTGCCGTTCATCGGGGGTCTCCTGTGGTGGTGAGGGCGGCGGTGCGGACGGTGCCGTCGGCGACGAGGTCGTGGGCGGCCTGCAGGTCGGGGGCGAGGAAGCGGTCGGGGCCCGGGCCGTCGACGCGCTCGCGCACGGCGGCGACGACGGCTGCGGTGGCGGGTGCGGGCGTCAGGGGCGCGCGCAGGTCGAGGCCGCGGGCGGCGGTCAGCACCTCGATGCCGAGCACGCGGGCCAGGCCCTCGACGGCCCGGCGCAGCTTGCGCGCCGACGACCAGCCCATCGAGACGTGGTCCTCCTGCATCGCGCTGCTGGGGATCGAGTCGACGCTGGCCGGCGAGGCCAGGCGCTTGAGCTCGGAGACGATCGCGGCCTGCGTGTACTGGGCGATCATGTGGCCGGAGTCGACGCCGGGGTCGTCGGCGAGGAACGGCGGCAGGCCGTTGCTGCGGGACGCGTCCAGGAACCGGTCGGTGCGTCGCTCGCTGATCGAGGCGACGTCGGCGACGACGATGGCCAGGAAGTCGAGCACGTAGGCGACGGGGGCGCCGTGGAAGTTGCCGTTGGACTCCACGCGCCCGTCGGGCAGCACCACCGGGTTGTCGACGGCGCTCGCCAGCTCGCGGCCGGCGACGAGCGCGGCGTGGTCGACGGTGTCGCGGGCGGCGCCGTGCACCTGCGGGGAGCAGCGCAGCGAGTACGCGTCCTGCACGCGGGTGCACTCCGGGCCGCGGTGGCTGGCCACGATGGCCGAGCCGGCGAGCACGTCGCGCATGGTGGTGGCCGAGACGGCCTGCCCGGGCTGGGGACGCAGGGCCTGCAGGTCTGCGGCGAGGACGGCGTCGGTGCCGAGGAGACCCTCGATGCTCATCGCGGCGGCGACGTCGGCGGTGTCGAGCAGGCCGCGGAGGTCGTCGATCGCGAGCAGCAGCATCCCGAGCATGCCGTCGGTGCCGTTGATCAGGGCCAGGCCCTCCTTCTCGGCGAGGACGACGGGCTCGATGCCAGCCGTGGCGAGGGCGTCGGCGGCGGGCACCAGCACGCCGTCGGCGTCGCGGACCGTCCCCTCCCCCATCAGGGCCAGCGCGCAGTGCGCGAGCGGCGCGAGGTCGCCAGAGCAGCCGAGGCTGCCGTGCTCGTGGACGACGGGCGTCACGCCGGCGTCGAGCATCGCGGCGATCGTGGTGGCGACGACGGGGCGCACGCCGGTGCGTCCGGTGGCCAGCGTCGACAGGCGGAGCAGCATCATCGCCCGCACCACCTCGGTCTCGACCTCGGGGCCGAGGCCGGCGGCGTGCGACCTCACCAGGCTGCGCTGCAGCTGGGTGCGCTGGTCGGACGGGATGTGCCGGGTGGCGAGGGCGCCGAAGCCCGTCGAGATGCCGTAGTGCGGGACCGGCGACGCGGCGAGGGACTCGACCACCTCGCGGGAGGCGGCGAGCGCGGCCAGTGCGTCGTCGCCGAGGCGGACCGACGCGCCGTGGCGGGCGACGCGGACGACGTCGGCGGGCTCGAGCGGGCCGGTGCCGACGACGACCTGCGCGACGTCGGTGCGGTGCGGTGCGGTGGTGGTGCTCATGGGTCCAGTGGACCCCGGCACCCGTGGTCGTCGCGACGGTTCGGGCGCCTATGCTGTCTCGGATCCGAGATCGACCGAGGAGGGCCGATGGCGCGCGAGGTACCGGCGGCGACGCAGGCGCTGCGCGTGCTGCGCTTCCTGTCCGGCCAGCCGCGCCCGGTGCCGGCGGCCCGCGTGGCGACGGCGATCGACGCGCCGCGGTCGTCGACCTACCACCTGCTGCGGGCCATGGCGGCCGAAGGATTCGTGACGCACCACCGCGACGACGGCCTCTGGGGGCTCGGCGTCGCGGCGTACGAGGTGGGCACCGGGTACGCGCGGCACGCTCCCCTGGCCCGGCTCGGACGCCTCCCGCTCGCTCGGCTCGTCGACGCGACCGGCGAGTCGGCCCACCTGGTGAGCCTGCACGGCCGCGAGGTGGTCTACCTCGTCGAGGACCGTGCGCCGCGTCGTCCGCCGCTGGTCACCGACGTGGGGGTACGGCTGCCGGCGCACCTGACGGCGTCGGGCCGGGCGATCCTGGCCGACGCTCCTGCGGCGCAGGTGCGCGCGCTGTTCGCCGATCGCAGCGCGTTCGTCGACCGTCACGGCGTGGGGCCGCAGAGCCTCAGCGCGCTGCGCTCGGAGCTGACGGTCACCCGCACGCAGGGGTACGCGTTCGAGGACGGCGAGGTGACGCCCGGGTTCGCGTCCGTCGCGGTGGCCGTGCGGACGCCCGCGGCGCTGTCGCCTGCCAGCGTGGCGGTCACCTACGACGCGACGCGTCTCGAGCGCGGCTCGGCGGCGTTCGAGACCCTCGTCGCCGAGGTGACCGCGACCGCCGAGGAGCTGGCCCGCCGCCTATCGTGAGCGCCGTGGTCCGCTTCGCGCTCGTCCCCGCGTCCTACGTCCTGCTGCTGCGCGAGGGGCCGTCCGGCGACGAGGTGCTGCTGCACCTGCGCCAGGACACCGGCTACATGGACGGACGCTGGGCGAGCCTGGCCGGGCACGTCGAGGAGGACGAGTCCGCGCTGACGGCCGCGTGCCGCGAGGCGCTCGAGGAGGGCGGCGTCGTCGTCGCCGAGGACGACCTGGTGCCGCTGTGCGCCGTGCACCGCACCCAGCGCGGCGGCGGGCCCGTCGAGCAGCGGGTGGACTTCTTCTTCGTCTCGCGCCGCTGGACCGGTGAGCCGACGGTGCGCGAGCCGGCCAAGAACGCGGGCTTCCGGTGGTTCCCGCTGTCCGACCTCCCCGAGGCCATGCCGCCGCAGGAGGTGGACGTCCTGCGCCTCCTCGCGTCCGGCTCCCCCGTCCCGCCGGTCATGGTCCGGGGCTTCTGAGGAGCTGTCGGTGCGTGGTGATGCCGGGGCGTCACCAGGCGCCGACAACTCCGGGGTCAGGTGGCGCAGGCGGGGCCGTCGAGGGGCGGCAGGGGTGCCGGGACGCCCACCGTGGGCATGCCGAGCGTGACGCCGACCTTCCGCGGTGACGACGTGCGCGCCTCCCACGCGTCACCGGCGCGGGTGCGGCGCACCGTCAGCACCGGCTCGTCGGCGACGAGGTGGTGCGGCGCGGCGTGCGTGATGCGGGTGGTGACGACGTCGCCGGGACGGACGGCGTGGTCGCCGGGCACGAAGTGCACGAGACGGTTGTCGCGGGCGCGGCCGGTCAGGCGGTGCGTGGCGCCGTCCTTCTTGCCCTTGTGGTCGGCGACGAGCAGCTCGACCTCGGTGCCCTCGAGGCGCTGGTTCTCGCGCCAGGCGATGTCGCTGACGAGGGCGGCGAGGCGCTCGTAGCGCTCCTGGACGACGGCCTTGGGCACCTGCTCGCCCATCGTCGCGGCCGGCGTGCCGGGGCGCGGGGAGTACTGAAACGTGAAGGCGCTGGTGTACCGCGCCTGGCGGACGACCTCCATCGTCTGCTCGAAATCCTCGTCGGTCTCGCCGGGGAACCCCACGATGATGTCGGTGGTGATCGCCGCGTGCGGCATCGCGTCGCGCACCCGCTCGATGATGCCGAGGTACTTCTCCCGGCGGTACGAGCGGCGCATCGCCTTGAGCACGGTGTCCGAGCCCGACTGCAGCGGCATGTGCAGCTGCGGCATGACGTTGGGCGTCTCGGCCATCGCGGCGATGACGTCGTCGGTGAAGTCCTTGGGGTGCGGCGAGGTGAACCGCACGCGCTCGAGGCCCTCGATCTCGCCGCAGGCGCGCAGCAGCTTGCCGAACGCCAGCCGGTCGCCGAACTCGACGCCGTACGAGTTCACGTTCTGGCCCAGCAGCGTCACCTCGACGACGCCGTCGGCGACGAGCGCCTCGATCTCGGCGAGGATCTCGCCGGGACGGCGGTCGCGCTCCTTGCCGCGCAGGCTCGGGACGATGCAGAACGTGCAGGTGTTGTTGCACCCCACCGAGATCGACACCCACGCGGCGAACACCGAGTCGCGCTTGGTGGGCAGCGTGGACGGGAAGACGTCCAGCGACTCCAGGATCTCGACCTGGCTCTCCTCGGCGACGCGCGCCCGGTCGAGCAGCGCCGGCAGCGAGCCGATGTTGTGGGTGCCGAAGACGACGTCGACGTACGGCGCGCGCGTCGTGATCGTCTCGCGGTCCTTCTGCGCCAGGCAGCCGCCGACGGCGATCTGCATGCCCGGGCGCTCGGCCTTCACCGACGCCAGGTGACCGAGGTTGCCGTACAGCTTGTTGTCGGCGTTCTCGCGGACGGCGCACGTGTTGAGCACGACGACGTCGGCCGGCTCGTCGCCGTCGGCCGGGACGTAGCCCGCCGTCTCGAGCAGGCCGGTGAGGCGCTCGGAGTCGTGGACATTCATCTGGCAGCCGTAGGTGCGCACCTGGTACGTGCGACCTGCGGGCGCCGAGAGCGCGGTGGTCGTGGGTTCGTCGTGGAGCATCGTCATGGCGCTCCCAGGGTAAGCGCCCGCCGTCGCGTCAGTCGGCGGTGGCCGCCTGCTCCTCGGGCGTGCGGACGATGCAGAACTCGTTGCCCTCGGGGTCGGCCATCACGAGCCAGCCGCGCCCGTCGGGCACCCGGTGGTCCTCCACCGGCGTCGCACCCAGCGCGAGCACGCGGTCGGTCTCCTCGTCGCGCGACCCCTGGACGGCCATCAGGTCGAGGTGGATGCGGTTCTTGACCGTCTTCGGCTCGGGCACCTCGATGAACAGCAGCCGGTGCGATCCGTCGGCCGCGACGATCATGCACTCGTCGTGGCCGGGCTCGTTCGGGTCGTCCGCCTCGTCGACGTAGCCGAGCACCTGCTTCCACCACTCCGACAGGGCGTAGGCGTCACGGCAGTCGATGGTCGTGTGGCTCACTCGGCTCGTCATGCAGCGCACGCTAGGTCTCGCGCACCCCCGAGCACCACCCGGTTGCGCGACGCACGCGGTCGGGGCGCCAAACGGCCCCCCAGGTGACGATTGGGTTGCGTCTGGCCGCCGAGGGCGCTCTCGGCTTGCGCCGACGACCGTGCCCGCCGATAGGTTGCCGGGCATGGCGGACGAAGCGGGCACCTCGCACCAGACCGGGACACCGATGGTCGCGCTGGACGGCGTGCAGAAGTGGTTCGGACAGCTGCACGTGCTGCAGGACGTCGACCTGCACGTCGCCGCCGGCGAGGTCGTCGTCGTCATCGGGCCGTCCGGCTCGGGCAAGTCGACGCTGTGCCGCACCATCAACCGCCTCGAGACCGTCGACGAGGGCGTCATCACCGTCGACGGCAAGAAGCTGCCCGAGGAGGGCAAGGCGCTGGCCGGCCTGCGCGCGGACGTCGGCATGGTCTTCCAGTCGTTCAACCTGTTCGCCCACAAGACGATCCTCGAGAACGTCACGCTCGGCCCGATCAAGGTGCGCAAGCAGTCCAAGGCCGACGCCGAGAAGCGCGCCCGCGAGCTGCTGACCCGCGTCGGGATCGAGGCCCAGGCCGACAAGTACCCCGCCCAGCTCTCCGGCGGCCAGCAGCAGCGCGTCGCGATCGCCCGCGCCCTGGCCATGGAGCCCAAGGTGATGCTCTTCGACGAGCCCACCTCGGCGCTGGACCCCGAGATGATCAAGGAGGTCCTCGACGTCATGGTCGACCTCGCCAAGGGCGGCATGACGATGATCGTCGTGACCCACGAGATGGGCTTCGCGCGCACCGCGGCCGACCGCGTCGTGTTCATGTCCGACGGGCGGATCGTCGAGGAGAACACCCCCGAGGAGTTCTTCTCCAACCCGCGCTCGGACCGCGCCCGCGACTTCCTGGGCAAGATCCTCAAGCACTGACCCGCCACCACCAACACCAACCGGCGGGCCTCCCGTCGGTGGGCCACCACCCCGAAGGGAACCCACGATGAAGGTACGACGGATGCGCTACGCGGCGGTCGCCGCGGTCGCCGCACTCACGCTCGCCGCCTGCGGCAACGCCGGCAGCGACGACACCGAGGGCGGCGCCGAGGTCGACGTCGCCGAGAACGCCGCCGAGGACTTCGAGGCCGGCACCAAGATGAAGGAGCTCGCCGACTCCGGCGAGATCACCATCGGCGTCAAGTTCGACCAGCCGGGCATCGGCTTCAAGAGCGCCACCTCGGATGCTCCCGCCGGCTTCGACATCAAGATGGGCAAGGTCCTCGCCGCCAGCCTCGGCATCGCGCCCGAGGACATCACCTGGAAGGAGACGGTCTCGGACAACCGCGAGCCGTTCCTGCAGTCCGACGAGGTCGACGTCGTGCTGGCGTCGTACTCGATCACCGACGAGCGCCGCGCGATCGTCGGCCAGGCCGGCCCGTACTACGTCACCGGCCAGCAGCTGCTCGTCAAGAAGGGCAGCGACATCAACGACGTCGCCGACGTCAAGGGCCAGGAGGTCTGCTCGGTGACGGGCTCGACGTCGCTGGAGAACATCCGGGCCGAGGGCGCGACCCCGCGCGGGTTCGACACGTACTCCGAGTGCCGCGACCAGGTGCTCGACGGCACCGTCCAGGCGATGACCACCGACGGCTCGATCCTGCTCGGCTACGCCGCCGAGAACCCCGACGAGCTCGAGGTCGTCGGCGAGCCGTTCTCCGAGGAGCGCTACGGAGTCGGCTACAACAAGGCCAACACCGAGATGTGCCAGTGGATCGTCGACACGATCGGCGCGGCCGAGGAGGACGGCGAGTGGGCCAAGGCCTACGAGGCGACCCTCGGCAAGGGTGGCGGCGAGACGCCGACCCCGCCGGAGTTCGACGCCTGCGCGGCCTGACGCGCCGCTGAT